>NZ_JBHJUW010000050.1:0-53162 GCF_042268205.1 Streptomyces sp. NPDC056160 | reverse complement strand
CCCCGGAACCGTACGGTTCCGGGGCCCTTCCGCGTACACCGAGGGGCTACGGCAGCTGCGCCGCCCGCGCCTCGCGCCGGTTGTCGCGGAAGTTGTTCACCCGGCGGGCCGTGGCGAACAGCGGGATCACCGCGCCCATCACCAGCTGGAGCGCACACCCGGTCTGGAGCAGCAGCTGGCCGCTGGGGGCGTCGAAGGCCCAGGCGGCCAGCAGGCCCATGGACAGCACGATCCAGGAGAGCATCGCCACCGCGAGACGGCCGCGCGGCTTGGGGTACTCCACGCGGCTCACCATCAGCCACGCCGTCCCGAGGATCGCCAGCAGCGTCGCCACGAAGGGCAGCTCCAGCAGGACGACGGAGACCACGGTGAGCGCTCCGAACGGCGAGGGCATGCCCTGGAACACGCCGTCCTTCATCGTCACGCAGGAGAACCGCGCCAGCCTGAGGACGACCGCCAGCAGCACCACGATCGCGCCGAGTGCCGCCATCCGCTGGTGGGCGTCGTCGGCGACCATGCCGTAGACCAGCACGAAGTAGGCCGGGGCCAGGCCGAAGCTGATCAGGTCGGAGAGGTTGTCCAGCTCCGCTCCCATGGGGGAGGAGCGCAGCTTGCGGGCGACCAGGCCGTCGAACAGGTCGAAGACCGCCGCGCACAGCATCAGGATGACCGCCGTGGCGGCGCTGTGCCGGGCCATGCCCGACTCCTGGCTGCCGGTGAGGTGCGGGATCAGGATGCCGGTGGTGGTGAAGTACACCGCCATGAACCCGCACGTCGCGTTGCCCAGGGTGAGGGTGTCCGCTATCGACAGCCGGAGCGAGAGGGGCATCTCCTCCTCGTCGTCCAGGTCGTCGGCCTCGGGCACCCAGCCGGCCTGGGTCTCGGGATCAATCACGGTCAATGCGAGTCACCCCAGCCACGGTCTTCTGGCCGACCTCGACCGCGACCTCCACGCCCTCCGGCAGGTACAGGTCGACGCGCGAGCCGAAGCGGATCAGACCGATCCGGTCGCCCTGCTCGACCTTGGTGCCCGACGGGACGTAGGGGACGATGCGGCGGGCCACCGCGCCGGCGATCTGGATCATCTCGATGTCGCCGAGTTCGGTGTCGAAGTGCCAGACGACCCGCTCGTTGTTCTCGCTCTCCTTGTTGAACGCCGGAACGAACCCGCCGGGAACATGCTCGACCGACGTGACCGTGCCGGAGAGCGGGGCACGGTTGACGTGGACGTTCAGCGGGCTCATGAAGATCGCGACGCGGGTGCGGCCGTCCTTCCACGGCATGATGCTCTGCACCACACCGTCGGCGGGCGAGATGACCCGGCCCTGGGCGATCTCGCGCTCGGGGTCGCGGAAGAACCACAGCATCCCCGCCGCGAGCGCGGTGGCGGGGACGGCTACTGCCTTGGCCACGCCCGAGCGGCGGGCGCGGACCAGGCTGACGGCTGCGGTGGCGACGGTCGGCAGAAGCCACGGCGATGCTCCGCGCGCGAGGCGTACGCCGGCGAGGCTGTCGCGAGGTGCAGAGGTTTGGCTGTGGGGCATGGATGACCTTCGTAGCGGATGATGCCGCGCTCTCGACGGGGGACGGCGGCTTTCCGCGATCGTAGCGGTTAAGGGCCACAACTGGGTAAGCCGGGAAGCCGAGTCGGCGGCCGAAGACCGCTGACGGGGTGTGATCTTCTTCTCGGAGGAAACACCCCGTATGCGGACATTCAGCCTTGGAACCGATACTCTTCGAGCAGTCGGCGGCCGATGATCATTTTCTGGATCTCGGCGGTACCTTCACCGATGAGCAGCATCGGGGCCTCCCGGTAGAGGCGCTCGATCTCGTACTCCTTGGAGAAGCCGTAGCCGCCGTGGATGCGGAAGGCGTCCTCGACGACCTCCTTGCAGTACTCGGAGGCCAGGTACTTCGCCATGCCCGCCTCAAGGTCGTTGCGCTGCCCGGAATCCTTCTTCCGGGCCGCGTTCACCATCATCGCATGCGCGGCCTCGACCTTGGTGGCCATCTCCGCCAGTTTGAACTGGATGGCCTGGTGCTGGGCGATCGGCTTGCCGAAGGTGTGCCGCTGCTGGGCGTAGGTCACCCCCAGCTCGAAGGCGCGCTGGGCGACGCCGCAGCCGCGGGCCGCCACGTTCACCCGGCCGACCTCGACGCCGTCCATCATCTGGTAGAAACCCCGGCCGGTGACCCCGCCGAGCACCCGGTCGGCGGGCACCCGCAGACCGTCCATGATCAGCTCGGTCGTGTCGACGCCCTTGTAGCCCATCTTGTCGATCTTGCCGGGGATGGTCAGGCCGGGCCGCACCTCGCCGAAGCCGGGCTCCTTCTCCACCAGGAAGGTCGTCATCGACCGGTGCGGGGCCGTTCCCTCCGGGTGACCCTCGTCACTGCGGACGAGGACCGCGACCAGCGAGGACGTGCCGCCGTTGGTCAGCCACATCTTCTGGCCGTTCAGGATGTACTCCTCGCCCTCCTTCACCGCCTTCGACGTGATCGCCGACACGTCCGAGCCCAGCGCCGGCTCCGACATCGAGAACGCGCCCCGCACCTCCCCGAGGGCCATCCTCGGCAGGAAGTGGTCCTTCTGCTCCTGCGTCCCGTGCTGCTTGAGCATGTACGCGACGATGAAGTGGGTGTTGATGATGCCGGACACCGACATCCAGCCGCGCGCGATCTCCTCCACGCACAGCGCGTACGTCAGCAGCGACTCGCCCAGGCCCCCGTACTCCTCGGGGATCATCAGACCGAACAGGCCCAGCTCCTTGAGGCCGTCCACGATCGCCTGCGGGTACTCGTCGCGGTGCTCCAGCTCGGTCGCGACCGGGATGATCTCCTTGTCGACGAAGTCCCGCACGGTGGAGACGATCTCCTGCTGGACGTCGGTGAGACCGTGGGTCTGGGCGAGACGGCTCATCTACTTCTTCCCCTGTTCCTTCAGCTGGGGGCGGCCCGGCTGCTCGCCGCCGCGCTCCTTGACGTACGTCTCGGTCGGCACCATCACCTTGCGCCGGAAGACGCAGACCAGCGTTCCGTCCTGCTTGTAGCCCCTGGTCTCCACGTGCACGATGCCGCGGTCGTCCTTCGACTTCGAGGGCCACTTGTCCAGCACCGTCGTCTCGCCGTAGAGCGTGTCGCCGTGGAAGGTCGGCGCCACATGCCTGAGCGACTCGATCTCCAGGTTGGCGATGGCCTTGCCGGAGACGTCCGGGACGGACATGCCGAGCAGGAGGGAGTAGACGTAGTTCCCGACGACCACGTTCCTGCCGAAGTCGGTCGTTCCCTCGGCGTAGTGCGCGTCCAGGTGGAGCGGGTGGTGGTTCATGGTGAGGAGGCAGAAGAGGTGGTCGTCGTACTCCGTGACCGTCTTGCCCGGCCAGTGCTTGTAGACCGCGCCGACCTCGAACTCCTCGTAGGTCCGTCCGAACTGCATCGTGCTCAGCCCTCCGGGATCTCGAACTTCGACGTGCGCCGCATGCCGGCCGCCCGCCCCTTGCCCGCGACGACCAGCGCCATCTTCCGGCTCGCCTCGTCGATCATCTCGTCGCCGAGCATCGCCGAGCCCTTCTTGCCGCCCGCCTCGGACGTGCAGTACTCGTACGCGTCAAGGATCAGCTCGGCGTGGTCGTAGTCCTCCTGGGAGGGCGAGAAGACCTCGTTGGCGGCCTCGACCTGGCCCGGGTGCAGCACCCACTTGCCGTCGAAGCCGAGCGCGGCGGCGCGGCCCGCGACCTCCCGGAAGCCGTCCACGTCGCGGATCTGGAGGTAGGGGCCGTCGATCGCCTGGAGGTCGTGGGCGCGGGCGGCCATCAGGATCTTCATCAGGATGTAGTGGTAGGCGTCGGCCGGGTAGCCGGGCGGCTGCTCGCCCACGACCAGCGTCTTCATGTTGATGGACGCCATGAAGTCGGCCGGGCCGAAGATGATCGTCTCGGTGCGCGGCGAGGCCGCGGCGATCTCGTTGACGTTGTTCAGGCCCTGCGCGTTCTCGATCTGCGCCTCGATGCCGATACGGCCGACCTCGAAGCCCATGGTCTTCTCGATCTGCGTCAGCAGCAGGTCGAGCGCCACGACCTGCTGGGCGCTCTGCACCTTGGGCAGCATGATGCAGTCGAGGTTCTGGCCGGCGCCCTCGACCACGGTGACCACGTCGCGGTACGTCCACTCGGTCGTCCAGTCGTTGACCCGGACCACCCTGGTCTTGCCGCTCCAGTCGCCCTCGTTGAGGAACTTGACGATGGTGTGCCGCGCCTCGGGCTTGGCCAGCGGCGCGCACGCGTCCTCCAGGTCCAGGAAGACCTGGTCGGCGGAAAGGCCCTGCGCCTTCTCCAGGAATCGCGGGTTGCTGCCGGGGACGGCCAGGCAGGAGCGCCGCGGGCGCAGTCGGTTGACCTGAGGAGCAGGGCTGGTCATGCGGGGACCTCCAGGGGGTCGAGCTTGTTCGCTTTGCGGATCTCGTCCACGATGCGGCTGATGATGCCGGTGATGTCGAAGTCCTTCGGGGTGAAGACCGCGGCCACACCGGCGGCCTTCAGCTGTTCGGCGTCACCGCCTGGGATGATGCCACCGGCGATCACCGGGATGTCTGCGGCACCGGCCACACGCAGTCGCTCCAGCACGTCCGGCACCAGCTGGGCGTGCGAGCCGGAGAGGACGGACAGGCCGACCGCGTGCACGTCCTCGGCCAGGGCCGCGTCCACGATCTGCTCCGGGGTGAGCCGGATGCCCTGGTAGACCACCTCGAACCCGGCGTCGCGGGCCCGCACCGCGATCTGCTCGGCGCCGTTGGAGTGCCCGTCCAGGCCCGGCTTGCCCACCAGGAAGCGCAGCTTGCCCACGCCCAGGTCCCGCGCGGTCAGCTCCGCCTTGCGGCGCACCTCCGACAGGGCCGAACCCTCCTGGGCGGTCACCGCCACCGGCGCCGACGACACTCCGGTCGGTGCCCGGAACTCGCCGAACACCTCGCGCAGCGCCCCGGCCCACTCGCCGGTCGTGACCCCCGCGCGGGCGCACTCCAAGGTGGCCTCCATCAGGTTGCCGGTGCCCTTGGCGGCCTCCTTCAGCCGCTCCAGGGCCTTGCACGGGCGCGGGTGGTTGAACGGCGGCTGGTAGCGGGTGTCGCGCCAGTGCCGCAGCGACTCCACCACCCGCGCCTCGACCGCCGGGTCCACCGTCTGGATCGCGGTGTCCAGGTCGGCGGTGAGCGGGTTCGGCTCGGTGCCCTCGAAGATGTTGACGCCGACGATCTTCTCCTGGCCGGACTCGATCCGGCCCCGGCGCTCGGCGTGCGAGGCGACCAGCTGCGACTTCAGGTAGCCGGACTCCACGGCGGCCAGCGCGCCGCCCAGCTCCTGGATGTGCTCGATCTCCGCGAGTACGTCGGCGACCAGCCCCTCCACCTTCGCCTCGATCACCTTCGAGCCCTCGAAGATGTCGTCGTACTCCAGCAGGTCGGACTCGTAGGCCAGCACCTGCTGGATGCGCAGGGACCACTGCTGGTCCCACGGGCGGGGCAGCCCCAGGGCCTCGTTCCAGGCCGGCAGCTGCACCGCACGCGCGCGGGCGTCCTTGGAGAGCGTGACGGCCAGCATCTCCAGCACGATCCGCTGGACGTTGTTCTCCGGCTGCGCCTCGGTCAGGCCGAGGGAGTTGACCTGGACGCCGTAGCGGAAGCGGCGGTGCTTGGGGTCCTCGATGCCGTACCGCTCACGCGTGATCCGGTCCCAGACGCGCCCGAACGCCCGCATCTTGCACATCTCCTCGACGAAGCGGACGCCCGCGTTCACGAAGAAGGAGATCCGGCCCACGACGTCGCCCATCCGCTCCGCCGGTACCTGGCCGCTGTCGCGCACGGCGTCCAGGACGGCGATCGCGGTGGACATCGCGTACGCGATCTCCTGCACCGGCGTGGCCCCGGCCTCCTGCAGGTGGTAGCTGCAGATGTTGATCGGGTTCCACTTCGGGAGGTGGGAGACCGTATACGCGATCATGTCCGTCGTCAGGCGGAGCGACGGGCCGGGCGGGAACACGTGCGTCCCGCGCGACAGGTACTCCTTGACGATGTCGTTCTGGGTCGTGCCCTGGAGCCGGCTGATGTCCGCACCCTGCTCCTCGGCGACGACCTGGTAGAGCGCCAGCATCCACATGGCCGTGGCGTTGATCGTCATCGAGGTGTTCATCCGCTCCAGGGGGATGTCCTGGAACAGCCTGCGCATGTCACCCAGGTGCGCGACCGGGACGCCGACCCGGCCCACCTCACCGCGCGCGAGGACGTGGTCACAGTCGTAGCCGGTCTGCGTCGGCAGGTCGAACGCGACCGACAGACCGGTCTGGCCCTTGGCGAGGTTGCGCCGGTACAGCTCGTTGGACGCCTCCGCTGTGGAGTGGCCGGCGTAGGTGCGCATGAGCCACGGCCGGTCCCTTTCCTTTCGCGCCTGCGCCGCAGGCGCGGTCTGACGCTCGCTCATGTACGCCTCTCAGATGTTCCGGAAGCGGTTGATGGCGTCGGCGTGCTTGGTGCGCAGCTCCTCGTCGCGCACGCCCAGCCCCTCCTCGGGGGCCATGCACAGCACGCCGACCTTGCCCTGGTGGACGTTGCGGTGCACGTCGTGGGCGGCCTGGCCGGTGTCCTGAAGGGAGTAGACCCTGGAGAGCGTCGGGTGGATCTTCCCCTTGGCGATGAGGCGGTTGGCCTCCCAGGCCTCGCGGTAGTTGGCGAAGTGGGAGCCGATGATGCGCTTCAGGGACATCCACAGGTAGCGGTTGTCGTACTCGTGCATGTAGCCCGAGGTCGAGGCGCAGGTGGTGATGGTGCCGCCCTTGCGGGTGACGTAGACGCTCGCACCGAAGGTCTCGCGCCCGGGGTGCTCGAAGACGATGTCGATGTCCTCGCCGCCGGTGAGTTCGCGGATGCGCTTGCCGAAGCGCTTCCACTCCTTCGGGTCCTGGGTGGCCTCGTCCTTCCAGAACCTGTAGCCCTCGGCGTTGCGGTCGATGATCGCCTCGGCGCCCATCGAGCGGCAGATGTCCGCCTTCTGCGGCGAGGAGACGACGCAGACCGGGTTGGCGCCGCCGGCCAGCGCGAACTGCGTGGCGTAACTGCCGAGGCCGCCGCTCGCGCCCCAGATGAGCACGTTGTCGCCCTGCTTCATGCCGGCGCCGTTGCGGGAGACCAGCTGGCGGTAGGCGGTGGAGTTGACCAGGCCGGGGGCGGCGGCCTCCTCCCAGCTGAGGTGGCCGGGCTTGGGCATCAGCTGGTTGGACTTGACGAGGGCGATCTCGGCGAGACCGCCGAAATTGGTCTCGAAGCCCCAGATGCGCTGCTCGGGGTCGAGCATCGTGTCGTTGTGCCCGTCGGACGACTCCAGCTCGACCGACAGGCAGTGGGCGACGACCTCGTCGCCGGGCTTCCAGGCGTTGACGCCGGGGCCGGTGCGCAGGACGACGCCCGCGAGGTCGGAGCCGATGACGTGGTAGGGCAGGTCGTGCCGGCGGGTCAGTTCGCTGACCTTGCCGTAGCGCTCCAGGAAGCCGAACGTGGAGAGCGGCTCGAAGATCGAGGTCCACACCGAGTTGTAGTTGACCGAGGAGGCCATGACGGCCACCAGGGCCTCGCCCGGGCCGAGTTCGGGCAGCGGCACCTCGTCCAGGTGCAGCGACTTGCGGGGGTCCTTGTCGCGGGTCTCCAGCCCGGCGAACATCTCCGTCTCGTCCTTGTGCACGGTGATCGCGCGGTACGACTCGGGGAGCGGCAGTGCGGCGAAGTCGGCGGACGTGGCGTCCTGCGACTGGATCGCGTCCAGGATGTCCTTCACGGTCACGGTGTTGCCTCCGGCGATGAGCGCCCCTGAGGGAGGGGGCGCTGGGGGTTACGTCGGTGCTGCTGAGGGGTTTCGGGTGGGTGCCGTCGGTTCGGCGGGTGCCGTCGGTGCGGCGGTGGTGCGTGGCAGCGCTTTGTGGCGCGGAAGGTGCCTGTGACGCAGGCGTCCGGGCGTGCGGGCCGGGGCCCGCCGGGACAGTCGGCACGCGGTGCGGTCGCTGCGTGCCGGTCGCCCGGACAACTTCAACGTATGACACCGCGTGTCAGCTGGCAAGGCACTGAGTGCCACAAGTTTCGCTCAGACGAAATCTTTACGCGACATATGAGCGATGATCGATCGCAGCGGCCTCGACGGCGGGTGAAAAACCCCTCCGACAAGCCGGAACGGCCACCCCGAGGGGTGGCCGTCAGTGGGCGCCGTGCGGCGCCGGGTGGTCCGGAAGGTGCTCAGCGGCCCTTCAGTGCCTCCTCGATGGTCCGCATGACCTCGTCCAGGGGGGCGTCGGTGCGGGCCACGGTGACCAGGACCTCGCCCTGCCGGGACACCGCCGCGGGCGAGGCGGTGGCCGGGCGGGCGGGCGTACCGGCCGTGGTGCGGCCGGCCCCGATCCCGGTGCCGAACGTCTTGCGCACGATCGCGAAGGCGTGGTCCAGTTGCGCCTCCACATCGCCCTGGCCGTCCGCCCGCAGCCAGCGCCGCAGCACGTGGTTGTGCGCCGTGACCACCGCCGAGGCGGCGACCTCGGCCAGCAGCGGGTCGTCGTTGGCGTCGTCGGCGTGCGCGCGCTCGTCGAAGTGGCCCAGGAGATAGCGGGTGAACAGGCGCTCGTAGCGGGCCACCGAGGCGATCTCCGCCTCGCGCAGCGTGGGCACCTCGCGGGTCAGCTTGTAGCGGGCCACCGAGATCTCCGGCCGGGCCGCGTACATCTTCATGACTTCCTTGATGCCGCGGCAGACCGTGTCGAGCGGGTGCTCGTGCGCGGGGGCTGCGTTCAGGACCGCCTCGGCGCGGACGAGGGTGTCGTCGTGGTCCGGGAAGATCGCCTCCTCCTTGGAGCGGAAGTGGCGGAAGAAGGTGCGGCGGGCGACCCCGGCCGCCGCGGCGATCTCGTCGACCGTGGTCGCCTCGTACCCCTTGGTCGCGAACAGCTCCATCGCGGCGGCGGCCAGTTCCCGGCGCATCTTGAGCCGCTGGGCGGCCGCGCGGGAGCCCGCGGCGCTCTCCGGCGCGTCGGGCGTGGCGGGTGTACGTGAGGACTTGGCGGGCTGGGGCATGACCCGAACGTACTGCATGCGCGCAGCCCGGTGCGCGGGTGCCCGGTCTTCGTCGCCCCCGGTGAGCGGGGGCGGGGCGGCCGGATCGAGCAGACCGCCCCACTCCGCGCCGCCCCGGGACCGGCCACCGGGCGGGCTCCCCGTCCGGCCACCCGCCCGGTCCTCCGTCCGGCCGCTCGCACCGTCGCCCCTCCGGTCGCCCGTCCGGTCGCTCTCCCGGCCGCCCGCCCGGTCAGCGCCGGGCATGTTCGCGGAAGCCGCGGCCCGTCTTGCGGCCGAGGCAGCCCGCGGCCACCAGGTGCTCCAGGAGGGGCGCCGGGGCCAGGCCCGGGTCGCGGAACTCGCGGTGCAGGACCTTCTCGATGGCGAGTGAGACGTCCAGGCCGACGACGTCCAGCAGTTCGAAGGGTCCCATCGGGTAGCCGCCGCCCAGCTTCATCGCCGCGTCGATGGCGTCCAGGGAGGCGTAGTGCTCCTGCACCATCTTGATCGCGTTGTTGAGGTACGGGAACAGCAAGGCGTTGACGATGAACCCCGCCCGGTCGCCACAGTCCACCGGGTGCTTCCGGATCCTGGCGCACACCTCGCGGACGGTGGCGTGGACGTCGTCCGCCGTCAGCACCGTCCGCACCACCTCGACCAGCTTCATGGCCGGCGCCGGGTTGAAGAAGTGCATGCCGATCACGTCCTCGGGACGCGAGGTGGCACGGGCGCAGGCGACCACGGGCAGCGAGGAGGTGGTGGTCGCCAGCACCGCGCCCGGTTTGCAGACCTTGTCCAGCGTGCCGAACAACTGCTGCTTGACGGCCAGGTCCTCGGCGACGGCCTCCACGGCCAGGTCCACGTCGGCGAAGTCGTCGTACGTGTCGGTCGCGGTGATCCGGTCGAGGGTCTGCGCGGCGGCCTCGGCCGACAGCCGGCCCTTGTCGACAGAACGTGAAAGCGACTTGCCGATACGGGCCTTGGCGGCCTTCGCCTTCTCGGCGCTGCGTGCGGCGAGCACGACCTGGTAGCCGGCCTTGGCGAACACCTCCGCGATGCCGGAGGCCATGGTGCCCGAACCCGCCACCCCCACGGAGCCGACGGTCCGGCCGGGGACGAGGGCGTCGCCGTCCTGGGGGGTGAGCGCGTCCCGCACCACCGTGTCGCTGCCCGCCGAGGCGTAGGTGTAGAAGCCGCGGCCCGCCTTGCGGCCGGTCAGACCCGCCTCGCTGAGCTGCTTGAGGACGGGCGCCGGGGCGTGCAGCCGGTCGCGGGACTCGGCGTACATGGCCTCCAGCACCGTGCGCGCCGTGTCCACGCCGATCAGGTCGAGCAGCGCGAGCGGGCCCATCGGCAGCCCGCAGCCGAGCCGCATCGCGGCGTCGATGTCCTCCCGGGAGGCGTACTTGGCCTCGTACATCGCGGCGGCCTGGTTGAGGTAGCCGAACAGCAGCCCGTCGGCCACGAACCCGGGGCGGTCGCCGACCGCGACCGGCTCCTTGCCCAGTTCGACGGCGAGGTCGGTGACGGCGGCGACGGCCTGCGGCGAGGTCAGCACCGAGGAGACGACCTCGACCAGCTTCATGGCCGGGGCCGGGTTGAAGAAGTGCAGGCCGAGCACGCGCTCGGGACGGGCGGAGTCGGCGGCCAGGCGGGTCACCGACAGGGCGTTGGTGCCGGTCGCCAGGATCGTCTGCGGGCGCACGATGCCGTCGAGTTCGCGGAAGACGCGGTGCTTGATGTCGTACGACTCCGGTGCCACCTCGATGACCAGGTCGGCGTCGGCCGCGGCGGTCAGGTCGGTGTGGGTGCGCACGCGGTCGAGGACGTCCGCTCGCTCCTGCTCGGTCAGCCGCCCGCGCGCCACGGCGCGGGCGGTCGAGGCTTCCAGGGCGGCGACGGACCGGGCGGTCGCGGCCTCGCTGACGTCGATGCCGACGACCTCGCGGCCGGCCCGGGCCAGGACTTCGATGATGCCGGCGCCCATGGTGCCGAGGCCGACGACGGCCACGGTCTTCAGCGGGGACGCGGGGGTGTCGCGGAGGGGAGTGGCCATCGCGGGGCTCCAGATGAGGGGTGACGACTGGGAGCGCGGCCCGGCGCGCAGAGGGCGCACCGGGTGCGGAGGACGGGATTGCGGGTGTTGCCGGGCTGCGAGCGCACACGCCCGGGACCTTCGCCCGGGCGCGCACACGCCGAGCGGGCGGAAGGCCGGCCGGCTCTGTCCCGGAGCCGGGTCGTACAGCGGTACCGGTGGTACCAGCGCGGCACCTCGGGCGCCGAACCGACAACACTCGCGGTGGCTGCGTCACCAGGCCACTGCGAGTCAGTGCGAGCGGGTAGCTCGCTCGTCCGAGCTTAACCCGTTGGTAACGAGCGCGCCAGAGGCCCGCGTCCACAATGCGCGCGCTCCCTCCCGCGCGGCCGACCACGCCTCTAAGGTGGCCTTCGTGGACGAAGAGTTGCGATCACTCACGGAGCGTTTACGGCAGGAGTCGGGCGGGACGGCGGAGTTCCGGCAACTCGTGGCGACGGAGGACCTGGACGAACTGGCCGATGTCCTCACCGCCGCGGGCCGCCCGCTGTGGGCCCGGGAACTGGCCGCCTTCCGGCTGGGGACCGCGGGCGACCGCCGCGCCTTCGAGTCCCTCGTCCTGCTCCTCAACCACCGCGACCCGCCGCGCTGCGCCGCCGCCGCGCACGCCCTGGCCCGCCTCGGCGACCCCCGCACGGCCCGCGCGGCGGCGGCCCTCGCCACCAACGAACTCCGCGTCGCCTACGCCCTGCACCCCGTGCGCCTCCTCGTCACGCTGCGCGCCTCCGAGTCCGTCCCCGCCCTGATCACCACCCTGCGCCGCAGACTGAGCCCGCACGACCCCTACCGCCGAGTGGCCCTCGCCTGCGTGGAAGGCCTGGGCGCACTCGGCGACGCCCGAGCCCGCCCGGTCCTCGACGAGGCCCTCGCCCACCCGGCTCTCGCCGAGGCGGCCGTCCACGCCCTGGCCCGGCTGCCGAAGCAGAGGTGAGCCCGCTCAGTCAGGCAGTCGCCTGACGTACCGCACCTCCGGTACGGCGACGCCGTCCACCTCGGCGGACTGCTCGGCCCCGTCGGCGCGAAACCCGGCGCGCTCGCCCGCCCTCACCCGGCCACCACCGCGAACGCCTCGATCTCCATCAGGAACTCGGGGCGTATCAGGGCGGCGACCTGGACGGCCGAGATCGCGGGGAGGCGGTCGTCGGGGAGGTGGCCGGCGCGGGCCGCGCGGATGGCCGGCATGTGGGACATGTCCGTGACGAAACAGGTGAGTTTGACGACCTCGTCGAAGGTCGCGCCCGCCGCGGCCAGGCAGCGGCGGATGTTCTCGAAGACCTGCCGGGCCTGGGCCGCCGGGTCGTCCTTCCCGACGAGGGCGCCGTCCTCGTCCAGCGCGAGCTGGCCCGAGACGGCGACGAACCGGCCGGTGCCCATGACGACATGGGAGTACTGGGCGGCGGGGGCGACGCCCTCGGGGGCGGGGATCCTGGTCAGTTCGCTCATGCCCCCATGGTGGACCAGGGGTATGACAATAGGGGGCCCGCCCCCGCTCCCGAGGGGCCGTCAGGTGGTCAGCCGCGGAAGCGGACCAGGTCGTGCAGGGCCGCGCCGCGCGCCGCGCCGGTACCGCGCGGGGCCGTGGCGGCCGAGGCCTTGGCGTTCAGCGGCTTCGGGTCGGGCACCTTCCGGCAGACGGCGTCGGCCCCGTCGGCCGGGCCGCGCGGCACGGTGCCGTCCCTCAGGTACGCCGACAGGTGCTCGTCCAGACAGGCGTTCCCGCTCAGGGAGATGCCGTGGTTGCCGCCGCCCTCCTCGACGACGAGGCTGGAGCCCTTCAGCAGGTGGTGGACGCGTACGCCGCCCTCGTACGGGGTGGCCGCGTCGTCGGTCGCCTGGAACAGCAGGACCGGCGGCAGGTCCCGGTTGGCGATGTCCACCGGACGCTCGGCCGAGGTCGGCCAGAAGGCGCACGGCGCGTTGTACCAGGCGTTGTTCCAGGCCATGAACGGCGCCTTGTCGTACACCGCCCAGGTGTCCGCGCGCCACTGCCGCCAGTCGCGCGGCCAGGCGGCGTCACGGCACTGCACCGCGGAGTAGACGCTGTAGCCGTTGTCCCCGGCGGCGTCCACGGCGCCGAAGTTCTCGTAGGCCTCGACGAGCGGCCCGGTCTTCCCGTCCTTGACGTACGCGGCGAACGCCTGGGCGAGGTAGGGCCAGTAGCCGTTGTAGTAGCCGCCGGGCATGAAGGTGTCCTCCAGCTCCGAGGCGCCGACCTTCCCGGCCGCGGGCTTCAGGGCGAGCGCCGCCCGCATCCCGTACCACTCGGCCTCGACCCGGGCCGGGTCGGTGCCCAGGCGGTAGGCCGCGTCGTTCCGTGCGACCCAGGCCATGAACGCGCGGTGGCGGGCGTCGAAGGCCCGGTCCTGCTGGAGGTTGTCCTCGTACCAGATCCCGTCCGGGTCGACGATCGAGTCCAGCACCAGGCGGCGCACCCGCTCGGGGAACAGCTTGGCGTACACCGCGCCGAGGTAGGTGCCGTAGGAGTAGCCGAAGTAGTTGATCTGCCGCGCGCCCAGGGCCCCGCGGATGGTGTCCATGTCCTTGACGGCGTCGACCGTGTCGATGTGCGGCAGCACGTCCGCGTACTTCTTCGCACAGGCGGCGGCGTAGGAGCGCACGCGGGCGAGGTTGACCTGTTCGAGCGCGGCGGTGGCGGGCACCGAGTCCGGGCGTACGGTCTTGAAGTGTCCCGGCGCGCAGTTGAGCGCCGGGCTGCTTTCGCCCACCCCGCGCGGGTCGAAGCCGACGACGTCGTACTGGGCGGCGACCGCCTGGGGCAGCGCGGAGGCGACGAAGGAGGCCAGTGAGAGCCCGCTGCCGCCGGGCCCACCGGGGTTGACCAGCAGCGGCCCCTGGTACGTCTTCGCGGTGTGCGGGACGCGGGACAACGCCAGGGTGATCTGCCGCCCGGACGGCCGCAGATGGTCCAGCGGCACCTTCACGGTGCCGCACTGGAGCGTCGGATGTTCGGTGGTGCCGCACTTCTTCCAGCTGATCTTGGCGGCTCGAAAGACGGCTGCGGGGTGCGATGTGCGCGCGTCGGCGGGGGCGGCGGTGACGGAACCCGCGACGACGAGTGCGGCACCGCACAGCACGGCAGCGCGTTTTCTCATGCGTCCTCCCAGGACGGAGAGGCTGCGGACCGCGCGTCCCGCGGTCCTCGCCGCATCGTCCCGGAAAGCACCTCCGCAAGAACGCGATGGGAGGATTGTTGACCCGATCGGGCTGATCGATGCGCTCGAACGATCTCAGATGAACGAGAGCTGGACCGGTTCGGGCGGTGTCGGCGCGGGCGAGAGGGCCGAGGCCGGGTCGTGGGGGCGCCGGTCCCGATCCCGGGAGGGCCCCTGCGGGCGGATGCGCCGTGCCGCGCCCGCGCGCGCGGGGCCGATGCCGTACTCCTGGGCGAGCTCGTGCACCTGACGGGTGATCCGGCGCTGGTACCACTTGGGCGCGTAGGCACCCTCGGCGTACAGCCGCTCGTAGCGGCGCACCAGGTGCGGGTGGTGCTGCCCGAGCCACGCCATGAACCACTCGCGGGCGCCGGGCCGCAGATGGAGGGTGAGCGGGGTGACGGAGGTGGCCCCCGCCGCCGCGATCGCCCGCACCGTCGCCCGCAGCTGCGCGGGGTCGTCGCCGAGGAAGGGGATCACCGGCGCCATCAGCACCGCGCACCCGATGCCGTGCTCCCCGAGGGTGCGCACGACGTCCAGGCGGCGCTCCGGCGCGGGCGTGCCCGGCTCCACCGTGCGCCACAGCTCGTGGTCGGTGAAGCCCACGGAGACGGAGATGCCCACGTCGGTGACGTCGGCGGCCTGCACCAGCAGGTCCAGGTCGCGCAGGATCAGGGTGCCCTTGGTCAGGATCGAGAACGGGTTCGCGTGGTCGCGCAGCGCGGAGATGATGCCCGGCATCAGGCGGTAGCGGCCCTCGGCGCGCTGGTAGCAGTCGACGTTCGTGCCCATCGCGATGTGCTCGCCCTGCCAGCGGCGGGCGGCGAGCTGGTGGCGCAGCAGTTCGGGCGCGTTCACCTTGACCACGATCTGGGTGTCGAAACCGAGGCCGGTGTCCAGGTCCAGGTAGCTGTGTGTCTTGCGGGCGAAGCAGTACACGCATCTATACTTCTCTCTGTGACACTGTTTCAGAAGGGCGCCACCTACGAGCGGATCTCGAAGGCCGATGCAGGTGACGAAGACGGAGTCATCCGTCAGGGGGAGGACACGGCCGAACTGGCCGCGAGACGCGGTATCCCGATCGAAGGCCGCCGCTTCCGGGACAACGACAAGTCGGCCACTCACGGCAGACACCGCCCCGACTACGAACGGCTCATGGCGGCCGTGAAACGCGGCGAAGTCGACGTCATCATCGTCTACTTGCTGGGCCGCCTGTGGCGAAACCGCCGCGAACGGGCGGAAGGCATCGAGCTGCTACGCAAGCACGAAGTGAGTGTGCTATGCGTCAAGGGACCCGAGCTTGACCTGACGACCGCCGCCGGCCGGCTCCTGGCCGGCCTCCTGGGTGAGGTCGACACCTTTGAGGTCGAGCAGATGTCCGAGCGCGAGCAGCGGGAGATGCGCCAGCGTGTCGAGCGCGGCCAGGTCCCCACCGGCCCGCGCGCCTTCGGATACACCGTGGACGGCACGGAGATCATCGACGAAGAGGCGGCCGAGGTACGAAAGATGTTCGAGGCGGTGGCCGCGGGCGCCTCGTTGTCGGGTCTCGCCACCGACTTGAACAAACGGCAGATACTCAACCGCAACGGGAAGCCCTGGACACACAATGCGGTGCGCTACCTGCTTCTGAACGAGCGGTACGCGGGCCTCCGTGAATACAACGACGTCGTGTACCCCGGGAAGTGGCCCACCATCGTCACCGAGGACCAGTGGCGTCAGGCCGTCGCGATCCTCACCAACAGCTCCCGCAAAACGTCCCCGGGGCCGGCTCGCCGGTGGTTGGGCTCCGGCCTCTACCAGTGCGGAGTATGCGACAACGGCAACACCGTGACAAGCGCGCAGCGGCCCAAGGTCAAATCGCGCCTGACCGACCCGGCGTTGCAGGGGTATCAACCAGTCCGCACATACAAGTGCCGAGGGCCGGTGAAGCACCTGCAACGCGTCGCCGAGCCGATCGATCAGCTGATAGCGGGCACCGAGCCGGGCCGGCCTCTCGGGCTGGTGCCTCAGCTGCTCCTGCGCGACGACGCTGCTCAGCTGCTGCTCGACGAAGAGCGCCCGGACATGGATGAACTGAGCGCGAAGGCTGCCACTCTGCGGGCACGGCTCAAGAACATGACGGACGCGTTCGCCGAGGACGACGAAGCGGACGCCCTGGAGTTCAAACGGGCTGTGCGGCGGGTCAGGGACCGGCTGACGGAGGTTGAGCAGCAGATGACCAGCCCGGCTCGTGCGGCCGTCCTGGGGGATCTGGTGGCCTCCGACGATGTCATTGCAGCCTGGACCGCAATGACACTGGACCGGAAACGGGCCGTGATCGACATGCTGATGACCGTCACACTGCTACCGGGTAAGTCAGGCCGGGCACCATTCGATCCTGAGACGGTACGGATTGTTCCGAAGTCCCGGTGAAGGGGCCCTCCTGCGGGCAGGTACTCCCGCCCGCAGGAGGGGCCGCCTATCTCCCGGATATGCAGGTGTCCGCCTGGATCGTCCGCCTGGCGCCCACTTCGATGCACGTGCTCCCGTCGGCGGGCGCCTGCGCCGGAGACGAGCCCGAGGGAGCAGGCGGAGCCGGTGACTCGGACATGCCCTGGCCAGGCTCCGAGCCCGACTGGCCGGAGGGTGCGTTTCCGGTGTCGCCGAGGTCTCCGGCGGTGCTTCCGGGCGGGCTCTCGCTGGGCGAATGAGTGCTGGTTGATCTGTCGTCGGTCGGCATCCACGAGGTGGCAGGCCTGGGGCTCAGGGATGGCCGAGACACGCTGGAGGGCGGTACCGGATTTCCAGAGACGTCCGGGCTGCTCCCCGACGGTGACGAGACGTCCGCGGACGGTGTGTCGTTAGGCGCCGGCGGCTGGCCGTGATCCGCCTGTCCCGGCGAAGGCGGATCGCTCAGCGTCGGCACGGTGGACGGTGGATGGTGGCCCACGCTGTCGGTCCAGGGCTGAACCGTGACAGCCGTGACAGTTGCCGCTGTGACGGCTGCCGCGGCAGCGCCGGCAACGACGCCGCGGTGGGCGCGTACGGCGATGCGGGCAGCGGTGCTGAGGGTGCCGAGGCCGGCTACGGCACCGCCGAGGTAGAGCCCCAGATGCCGTTTACGACGGACGGGCCTGGGGCCGTCGTGCGCGTTGGGGTGGCGGATACCGGGCGGTGCAGGGTCGCTTCCGTTGACGGCGGCGGCCTGATGAGGCTGACCCCCATCGCCATCGGTGTCGCCGTCGCCGGCGAGTAGCTGTCTAAGAATTGTCACGTGGGCTCGCTGGGCGCGCATCTGCCTGTCGATCCCTGTGATCTGTCGCCTTGCCTCGGCGAGCTGACTGCGAAGGTCAGCCAACTCACCGAGGAGGCGCCGCAAGAACAGACCCCCAGTGATGATGATGACGCCGAACGCACCCGCGACGATGACCAAGGTCATGCCACGTCCCCTGTTGCATGTGCGATTCGGGTTCGTACAAGTTCATATTTGTACGACGAATCGATCGTGCGTCCGAATGTGGAGCCTGTGGCGCATGTTCACTTGGAACGTGACCATTCCGTTATAAAGCGTTGGCCAGCGCGTTTATCCGGCGTGACGTCCGCGTTGTGGCGGGCTGGTCTTTCGGGTGGGGCGCTTGGTGACAGCTTCGTAGTCGACCGCCAGCTCCCGCAGTAGCTCTGCGCGATCCCGGGGGTCGACATCCTCCAGTGCCACCTCGATCATGCGGCGAACGTGCGGAGGTGCCGAGGTGAGTGCGTCCGGCAGGGGAGACGTCTGCGACTTCTGCCGCTCCATCTCCCGCAGGACTTCGGCGGCCTCCGGGTGATGCTCCTCCAGTCGGTCGGACGTGATGCCGACCGTGCTGGCCATCGCTGCCACGGTGGACGCCTTGCCTGTGACCGGCTTGCGATTGGCGCCGCGGCCCCGGTAGCCGGCCTCGATCTGCCGCCAGCTGGAGCCCGAGAACTGATACGGCATGCGCGCCGCAGCTGTCTCTGGGCTGATGCCCTGAGCTTCGCGAGCCAGGCGGATGAGCGCCCCATAGCTCGGCGGGCTGTGCTCTTGATCCTCTTCCTTCATCGGTGCCCCCTCGTAGCTACTTGTACTTTCTCGAACTTTATTGAAGCGCGGCAGGTCACGCGAGAGCGTGCACGAGTCCTTCACAGTGAGTAGCAGTGTTCAGGACAACTCACTTGTGAAAAGTCGTGGTGAGTCGTACAGTCGAGTGCATGAACGAAGACCCCAGAGAGTTTCGCCGTCGGCGGATCGATGCCGGTCTCAGTCAGACGGATCTCGCCCACGCGGCAGGGGTCAGCAAGACCCAGTTGTCGGACGTCGAGAACGGCCGCGCGGGCTTCTCCCCGAGGAAGCTCAAGGCCATCGCCGAAGTCCTCCGCTGCGAAATCAGGGACCTGCTGATGGCCCGTAGCGACGACTCGGCCGCCGCCTGATGCGCGCCCCCGACGCGGCCAGCTGCTCTTGGCAGTGCACGAACTGCGGCCACCGGAACGGGATCCTCCGCTCCCAGTGCCGCGTGTGCCGAGCAGACCGTGAGTTCAAGGCAGGTGCCTGATGACCAGCGAGGAGTACATCCGCCGCCTGGTCGACAACTGGCCGCCGCTCACCTCCGAACAGCGCGCACGACTGCGGACACTCATGCGGCCCGGACCGCGTCATGAGTCCCAGCCCGCCAGGTCTGCCGCCTGAACGTACTGAGGGCCCGCCGGACGCCCCCGACGAGCCCTCGGCCCACCAGCCCATCACCTTGAAGCGAACGAGGTGGACCCGATGCCAACCAGCATCGCACACACCACCGGTGTGAGAGGCGGGAAGACCGCCGTCGAAGTGGAGCGTGACGACCTCCGCGATCTTCTGGCCGTCATCCATGACGCCCTCGACCTGCCGCCCGGCATCCGCCGCCCCGTCCTCCTCGACGGCCGCGTGCTCCTCGTCCTCGGCACGCTCCGCGATGTCCTCACCGGCAAGGTGACGCCGCCGCTGATCTCCTTCGAGATCGAGCTGCTGCGGCGCAATATCGCCGAGGCCCAGTCCGAGGGCGGAGATCGTCATGCCTGAGCCGATAGACGCCGCCTACGTGCGTGTGACGCAGCAGATCATCGCCGACGTCCCGAACGGCCCCTGGGAGCCGATCTCCAACGACTACGGAGTCCCGGACGCGGTCGGCCCCATCTCCTACCTGGAGACCGCCTCGGATGAGTACCAGGTGCCCGTCATCCGGTTCGTGTCCCACGCCCGGGAGGCCCTGCCCCGGTACGTCGGCGAAGTCGCCCGGCAGCGCGACGTGATCCGTGCCCTGGAGCGCCGCGTCAACGAACTGGAGCGCGCGAACGGCGGTGCGCGCCATGGCCGCTGAACTCAGTCCGCGCCTCCTCGCACAGCTCCGGCAGAGCGTCGAGCGCCGTCCGGGAGCACCGGCCGCGCGCACCGTACGGATGCTGTTGGAAGAGATCGACCGGCTGAAGACGCGCCCCGAGCTGGAAGCGGTGGAAACGGAGGCGGACTGCCCGCTGACGCAGCGGCAGCTCCAGATCCTCGCCGGCACCGCGAACGGCCTGGAGTGCCCGGCGATCGCCCGCGAGCTGAGCCTGAGTGCGCAGACCGTGGTCAAGCACCGGCAGGCCGCCATGCGCCGCCTTCAAGTCCGCACGCCCGCTCAGGCCGTGGCCGTGTGCATCATCCGCGGCTGGCTCCCAGGCGGGATCGTCCAGCTGCCCGACGTCCTGCCCAAGATTTCTGCCGTCGGTGCCCGCAACGCCTACCGGGAGCGCGCCGCGCAGCTGCGCCAGTGTCCGAGCCAGTGGGGGACGGTCGCTGTCTATGACCGCGGCTCCACGGCCCGGCAGAGCGCCCACCGGCTGCGCACCGGCGCCTTTACCGCGTTCCGTCCGGCGGGCGCGTGGGAGGCGCAGGCCTTCACCGAAGACGGCGTCCATGGCGTCCGAGCCCGCTACATCGGCACCCCCACCACCGCAGAGAGGACCGCATCATGAGCGCGCGCACGCTCGACCAGCGGGGCTACGACGTCGGCACCCGCCCGCATGACACCGACCGTCGTGAACACCTCCGCCTCCTGGCCGAACAGTTCCCGCAGGGTTTTCGCGTTGCCCACGTCGGCGGCCGCGAGGGCACAGTCGTACCCGACCAGCCCGGCCACGTGCCCGGCGCCTACTACGACAGCACCACCGTGTGCCTCGGCGGCGAGTTCCACAACGTGCCGATGGTGTTCGTCAGCTGGGACAACGAAGCCGACCTGGTGTGGCGGGCCTGGGTGCCCGCCGCCCAGGTGCGCCGCCGGGGCGCTCTGGCCGTCAACCGGCCCGGTAACCGGGCGACCGCGGCACCCCGGAAGGCGGTCCGGCGATGAGGTACGCGGTCATCGCCCCCGACGGCGAACTCGCCCACCACGACGACAGCCTTGACTGGGACCAGGTCATCGGGGTCGAAGGCAAGGCTCGCGTGCGGCTGAACCGCAGCCTGGCCGTCACCGGCTGGGTGAACGACGTCGGGCTCCGTTTCCCGAAACGGTACCCGCGCAACGTCGTCGGCTCATGTGTGCTTGCCGCGTTCGGCGCCGACCTTCAGCCGTATGCCGGTCCGGTTGTCCTCACCGGCTGGAACCCGGACAACACCCCGCTCGGGCTGACGGAGATCTGCTCGCTGCCGAAGCCCGTCGACGTCCTGGACACGGTGCACGGCGAAGTCCTCAAGGCGCTTGCCGGACAGACCCCGCGTGAACTGTCTCCGTCCTGGGCCGAATCGATGCGCGAGGTCGCCGACCATGTGCGCACCGCGCCCACCCCTGGCCTCACGATCCGGGCGGTGACGCTGCCGTGAAGACCACCCGCCAGACGTCAAAGCCGTCCACCGCCGCCGATGCGCGTCCGGCCGCCGTGGAAGCCAAGGCAGGAGAGGAGCCCATCCGTTCCGCTCCGCAGACCCCGCCTGCGTCTGGCGGGTTCCAGACCGCTCGTGCGGCGTCAACGTCACCCTCCGGGTCGCGCGCGTCCGCCGAGGGAGCGAAGGCGGAGGAGGGGCTGACAACCGAGGTCCCGAAGACGCCGCCTGCGCCGCACGAGCCCTCGACCGCCCGCCGCGCGTCAACGCCACCTGCCGCCGGAATCTGCACGGCGTCAGGAGCGAAGGCCGGCGAGGAGCCGCAGTCTGCTTCGGCTCCCGTGACCCGGCCTGCGCGCGGCGGGTACCTGGCCACCCCCACCGCCCGGCTGCTGCTGCCCGCCGGCGCACCCGCCGAGGACTGGCACGCTGCCCGCGCGACGGGCGTGGGCGGCAGCGACGTCGCCGCGATCCTCGGCATGGACACCCACGGCGGCGCCCTGCGGGTGTGGCTGGAGAAGACCGGTCAGGCCCGTCCCGACCGCGATGCCCGGCTGGCACGGTCGGCGCGGCGTGGTCACCGGCTGGAGGGCCTGGTCGCCGAGTTCTTCGCCGAGGAGACCGGCCTGACCGTGCTCGACTCGCCGGGCACCCTCCAGCACATCGATCACCCGCATTGGATCGCCAACCCGGACCGGCTCGTCGCTGTCCCCGGCCGGGATGAGCTGGGCGTACTGGAGTGCAAGTCCCGCACCTGGCGGTCCGCCCGCGTCGAGAACTGGAGCGGCGAGCAGGCGCCCGACGCGCCCGCGATCCAAGCGCACTGGTACCTGACCGTCAGCGGCTACCGGTTCGCCTACCTGGCCGGACTCATCGATGACGACCTGATGTGGTTCCGGCTGGAACGCGACGACGAACTGTGCGCGCTGCTCGCGGATGCCGTGGACCGGTTCTGGCACAACCACGTCCTGCCCGGCATCCCGCCCAATCCGGACGGCAACGCTGCCACCACCGAGCTGCTCGCCCGCCTGTGGGACGCCCGCGAAGAGGCGACGGCCGAGGTCGATCCGGTCGCCACGATGTTGCTCAAGCAGCGCCGCCGCGAGCTCCGCGAGGAGATCGCCGAGCGGGACCACGAGCTGACCGAGGTCGAGAACCAGCTGCGGGCGAACGCTGGTGCTGCCGAGGTCGCCACGATCGGCGGACGCGTCGCCTACACCTGGCGGCAGAACGGCCAGTTCGCCGCCGCCCGCTTCCGCGAGGCACAGCCGCAGCTCGCCGCCGAATACACCCGCCTGGTGCCCGCCGTCGACACCGAACGGCTCGCCCAGGAGCACCCCGAGACCTACCGCAAGTACCGGGCCCGCGTCCTGCGCGTGCCCTCGGAAGGATGACCATGTCCGATCTGAAGGACCGAGTGAAGCAGGCCGCCAGCGGCCAGGACGACCAGCCCGAACAGCAGCCGGTCACCGACCTGGCCGTGGGCGATACCACCCGTAACTGGCTGCAGCGCCGCCAGACCTACTTCACCGACGCGCTGCCCCGGCACGTCGACCAGGCCCACTTCATGGCCGTCGCCCAGGCGGTGATGCCGAACCTCACGAAGTGCACCACAGCCAGCATCCATCAGTCGCTGCTCGCCTGCGCCCGCTTCGGCCTGGAGCCGGACGGCCGGCAGGCCGCGATCATCCCGTACGGCGACACGGCGACCTTCCAGCCGATGTACGAGGGCTACATCGAGCTGATGTACCGGCATCCGCGCGTCGACTCGGTGCACTTCGGGTGGGTTCGGGAGAAGGACCAGTGGGATTACACGCCGACTGAGCCGAGCCCCCGGGACTTCTTCCACAAGCCGCGCATCGAGCTGGCCGACGACGAGCGAGGGCCGGTCATCCTTGCCTACGCCTTCGCGTGGATCGACGGCCGCCGCTCCCAGGTGATCATCCTCAACCGCAGCCAGTCCGAGAAGATCCGCGACAAGTACAGCAACGCGTACAAGAAGGCCGAGCGGAACGGCAAGAAGGACTCCGCCTGGCACACCGACTTCGACGCCATGTGGGCCAAGAGCGCCGTGCGCCGCCTGGTCAAGGTCGTGCCCACGTCGACAGAGCTGGCCGAGCTGCTCCAGGCCGACGACGATGCCGACGACACCCAGCCCGCCCCGGCCGTGATCCGCGGCACCGTGATCGCCCGCGACGACCAGGGGCCGGACGGCGAGCAGCAGGCGCAGACCGCCACGTGGCCGACGACGGCGCAGCCCGGATCCGGCAGCGAGGCCGGTGAGCAGGAGTGAAGCCGAACCAGGCCGATGAGGAAGCCGTGGTGCGTGAACTCACGGCGCGAGGGTTCCGGGCGGTGACCCGAGACGAGTGGACCCGGCAGGGCGCTCTGGACGCCCTGCGCGAGCAGCGCCGCCGGTACGCCGGTGACCCGCGGCTGGAGGCCATCAACAAGCTCTCCGAGTGCCTCGCCGACCGTCTCACCCAGTACACGGACGTCCCGCAGAAGGACATCGCCACCGTGCTGCTCGCGGCCGGCGCCTCGGTCGGAGCGCTCGCGATCGTGCACGAGCTGCCCGGGCCGATGCTTGCGGAGATCCTTCAGGTCACCGCCGATCTGCTGGACCAGCGCGCGAGCGGCGGTGAGCAGCCGTGACCAAGCCCGCCTTCCTGCTCACCGTGCACGGCACGCCTGGCCCGCAGGGCTCGAAGACCCGGAACGCCGCCGGGGCCCTGTACGAGTCGTCGGCCAAGGTGAAGCCCTGGCGTGAGGCCGTGAAGTCCGCGGCCCTCGATGTCCTTGCCTACGACACGGCCTGGCTGCCGCTCAATGAGGCGGTCCGCCTGGACCTCACCTTCACGCTGCTGCGGCCGAAGAGCCACTTCGGCACCGGCCGCAACGCCGGCCAGCTGAAGCCGTCCGCGCCCAAGTTCCCGACCGGCAAGCCCGACACGGACAAGCTGATCCGCTCGACGCAGGACGCGCTCAAGGACGCGGGCGTGCTCCGGGACGACAGCGTCGTCACCGCGGTGTCCGCCGCCAAGGTCTTCCCGCTCACGGGCTCCGATTCCCTGTCCCACCCCGGCGCCGTCATCCGCGTGTGGCGCCTGAACGCCTCCAGCAAGGAGACCGAGCAGTGACGCAGCTCAAGTTCGACGCCAAGGTCAGCGCGTCGGCGCAGGAAGCGCTGGAGCCGCACGTCCGGCCGATGTACGACCAGCCAGGCGCCCGCCGCATGGCGATCATCGAGTTCGCGGCGATCGAGCGCACCGAGCCCGCTCCGGGCACCGAGAAGGAACCCTCGGTGAAGGTCCGCATCACCGGCCTGGAGCTGCCGAACCGCGAGCAGGAAGGCACCGTCCGCGAGGCGCAGCGCTTCCTTCACCTCCAGCGCACCGCGCGCGGCACGTTCGACGACGACGGACAGCTCGAACTCGCCGACAGCACGCTGCGGCTGACCGGCGGAATGCTCGCCTACATCGAGACCGCCCGGCTGCGGGCCGGCCTGGAGCACTGGCGGGAGTACGCGCGACGGCTGGTCCACGGGCCTGAGCTGACTGTGACCGAGGTCCGGCACGAGATGCAGGCCTTGGCGGACGGGCTGAGTGCCGTGCTCGACACCGCCCGCGACCACGGCGACGACGCCTGAACTCCCGTGAGGCGTCCATGAGGCGCCCCTGACCCCACCCACCGAACCGTGAAGGGAGGTGACCCCGATGCCTCAGCGAGTCCGTGTGCCGCTGCGCCTGGTCGTCGGCTACTACGCCGACGCGGCCATGCCCGTGTACGTGAAGATCGCCGCCCTATCGCGGCGCGAGACCGGCTGTGAGGCCGGGGTCGCCTACCTCGCCTCGCTGCTGAGCCTGTCCCGCTCCACGGTCGAGCGGGCCCTGACCGAGCTGATGCGGCCCGCACCCGACGACGACATAGCCGAGGTCACCAGCTACCGGCGCACCCACCGTGGTGGCCGCGGGCACACCGCTGTTCGCCGGATCCGCGTCGTCGGCCGTGCCGAGCACGGCGCCTGGGTGCCCACCCGCGCGGCGGAAGCGCTCAGTCCCCGGCAACTGCGGGCGTACGCAGCCCTGAGCTACGGCACGGCGACCGGACACCACCTGAGCCTCGCCGACCTCGGCCGGGTGCTGCGGCACCGGTCCGGGAAGAAGGCCGGCCAGCCCCTCGACCCGCGGTCGGTACGCCGCATCCTCCGGGACCTGGAACGGCTCGGCTGGATCAGCGTGGACCGGCGGGCCGGATACCGGGGCCGCCACCTCTACACCGTGCACGACGAGCCCTTCCAGGAACCGCTGACTGCGGACCCTGATGAGGGATCGGGTGGGGATCTTGGTGGGGGATCCCTCGCGACAGAGGAAGACCACCTGACTGACTCACCGGATGATCCGCCCCATGCCGCCTTGGACATCCGCCGTAGGCGAGAGCAGGTAGTAGCGCGAGGCCCTGTGGAAAACCCTCCGCTTCCGCCGACGTTCCGCCGCGGGTACACCGGGCCGCAGCTGACTCTCGCTCCGCGGATCTGGCGAGTCCTCGAACCAGTGAAGACGCTGCTGCCGGGCCTGTCGCCGTACGTCGCCCGCGAGCTGGGCCGGGAGATCGGACGCCAGCTCGACCAGGGGCAGGAGCCCGAACGGCTGCGGGCGCGGCTGCAGTTCCGGTTCGCGTCCACGCAGGAGATCCGGGACCCGGGTCGGTGGCTGCTCGGCGCCGCGATCGTCCGCCACGGCTGCGGACTGACCGGCTGCGAGTCCGGCCGGATCTGGCACACCGGACAGTCCTGCGACGTGTGCGCCGATCTGCGCGCCGCCGACGGGCAGAGACCGCCCGGCGGACCGGCCGGCACCAGACGGCCCGCCTACCCGCGCCCGCCCGGCCGCTGGCACGAATGCCAAGCCTGTGGACGCCCGTCCCGCCAGCCCCTGGCCGAAGGCCTGTGCCGTCCCTGCCAGCCATCCGCCGACCTGCTGAGGAGGTGGCGATGAACGCCCTCCCGCAGCCCGCCACACCGCAGCTGCTCGCCCTCGCGCAAGCCGCCCGTCCGGACTGGTCCCCGGGCCAGCTCCGGGACGTCCTCGCGCAGATCCGCTGCCGCGACGACATGTCCTTCGGCCGTCTCGTCGTCGCTGTTGCCCAGCTGATCGCCGACCCCCAGGCCGAACCCCCAGACCTGCTCGCCGAAATCCCGGAGCCGTGGCGCCAGCGCCGGCGCCCGCCCGGGCCCGAGACCGCACACCGCGGGGCCGCCGCCGTACGCGCAGCCCTGCACCCCACCCACCACACCGAGTGACGAAGGAAGTGATGGCGATGACCGCGACGATGCACATCGGCCGTCGCACCACCCCGCACCAGCCCCTCACCGGCCTCCGCACCTGGTGGGCCGGCTTCCAGCTGCGGCACTCCCGCCGCGCGCTGGACTCCTACATGGAGCGCGCCCGGCTCGCCCGGCCCGTCACGGACCCGCACCGTCACGCCTGGGACAACCCCGCCCTCGAGGAAGCCTTCGCCCGGCTCGCCGCCGACCATCCCGAAGCGGTCACCCCCGCCGACGGCGGCCTGGTGGCCCTCGACGCGGACCGCGAGCAGTTGCTACTCGCCGTCTGCGACCGCTGGTTCCACGAGGCGCACCCCGGCCCCGAGCACCGCTGGCACCCGATGACGATCGCCACCCACGCCAAGCTGATGGACGGCGTCCGCGCCTGCTTCCACTCCGGCGGTGCCGCATGACCGCCCAGAGCGACGGGTGCTTCGAGGCGGGCAAGCGGACCCGCGACCGCCTGGCCCGGAAGCTGCGCAGCATCACCGGCCGGGACGCGACCGAGGTCCGCGTCACCCGGGTCCGCTGGAGCGAATCCCTGCGCTGGGTCGCGCTCGTCCTCGTCGCGGACGCCGACGCCCAGAACGGGCGGCGCGAGATCCCCTTGGCGGACGGCAGCCAGCATCGGCAGATCGCCGTCCTGATCCACGAAGCCTTCCCGCAGGCCAACTGGAGCATCGCCCAGGACTACGACGTCGCCGACGGCACGCTGCGCGAGCACCTGGTGCACGTTCCCGCCTACCTGGGAGGTGAGCAGCGGTGAGCCCCGACGACTACGACCGGCTGATCGCCGAGTCCCAGGACCGGCCAGCCTTCTCCAACGGCACTGAGGGCTACGGGTGGATGGCTGCGAACTGCGACCGCTGCATCCACGACAAGCCGGCCCGCCAGGGCAACGACGCCCAGGGCTGCCCGCTCGTGCTGATCACCCTGGTTGGCCGTACCCCGGCACAGTTCCTCGACGGGCCCCGCGACGACAGCGGCCGGTACGGGATCGCCGACCAGTACGTGTGCACCGAGTTCCGCGGCGAAGACGACCCCGACCCGGAGCCGCGGCCGACCCCGACACCGCCCGGTCAGGGCGAACTGCTGCCCCGCGGCCCCTTCGAAGGACACCGGATGCTCACGCCGTTCGTCCCCGGCACCGAGCCCGCCGCGACGGGTCACCGGGGAGGCGAGCAGCTGTGAGCCGCCTGAAGATCAGCCCGAGGGTCGACCACCAGCACGCCGCCCAGCAGGCGCGCGAGATGCCCGGGCAGTGGGTGCTCGCCGGCAGCTACGGCAGCCGCGCGAGCGCCATGTCCGCTGCCCTCCAGGTCCGCACCGGGGAACGCGTCGCCGCCTACCGTCCGGCTGGCACCTTCCAGGCCCGCGCCGAAGTCACCCAGGGCGGCGCCGACCTGTGGGTCTGCTACCACGCTGACCAGCCCGACGAGACCACGGGCCGCGACTTCCACGCCTCCATCACCTCGGGCCTGACCGAGAGCTTCGCCGCCTTCTCCCGCCGCCTCGACGCGGCCGACACCACCCGGAGGGCCCTGTGAGGACTCCCAGCATCATCCGCCGTCTGCGGGCCCGCATCAGCGACGCCCAGACCAACCGGCTGCGCATCCAGCTCACTACGGAGAAGGACCGCAATCGCAGCCTGGAACAGCGCGTCGCCGACCTGCAGGTCGCGAACGAAGGCGCCTACCACGAGCTGTCGATCGCGCGCGGCGTGGAGTGCCTCAAGTCGAACTGCCCGCGCTGCAAGGCCGTCACGAACGGCGGTGCGGCGTGATCGAGTACCTGTTCCTGTCCGCCGGGATCGCCGGCACGGGCGCGCTCGTCTACTTCACGGCCCCGGCCGGCCGCGGCCTGCACCGGTACGTCGCGCCCCGGCCCCGGCTGCGCGCGGACCTCGCCCGCCTGGAGCGCGAGGCCGACCAGCTGTCGTGCGTGGTGATCCGGCTGACGGCGGAGAACACCGTCCTCGGCAAGGAACGTGACGCCGCGAACGAGGCACGCGCCGAAGCCGAGCAGCAGATCACCGGGCTCGAAGAGCAGCTGGCCGCGTTCGACCAGTTGTGCGCCGAGAACACGCGGCTGCGCGCCGACCTCGACAACGCGCGCGCCATCCGGCCGCTGCCCACCAGCGACGACGCGCCGACGCTGCCCCACGGCATCCGGCCCGTCCCGCTCGGCCAGGCCCCGTTCGCGCTCGGCCCGGCTCCCGAGCCGAGCTGACCCAGACCCGTCCGCCGCCCGGATGTCATCAGGCCGGGCGGCGGGCGATCACCCAGCAAGGAGATCCACCGATGAAGAGCGGATGCCCGATCTGCGGCGACCCGTTCCCCTGCCTGAAGCACGGCAGCGGCCACGCCTCCGCGCCCGCCCACTGACCAGCACGGAGCACCCATGCCCCGCATCCCCCGGAACGCTGTCGGCCGCGCCGGAGCCGTCCTCGCCGTCGGCTTCCTGACCGCGCTGACGCTCGTCTGCCTGCTCTGGGCGTTCGGCGACCTCACCCCGCACACGGGCCACGGCCAGGACGACGCCCACCGCGCGCAGACGCTGGACGACGAGTTCACGCAGTTGCAGGCCGACCAGGAGATCGTCGTCATCTCCCGGCGGGCAGCCAACGCCGCTCACGCCACCGCCCGGGACCGCGCCCGCTACACCAGCGTGCAGCACTCCTGCCGCCAGCACGCCGCCCGCTACAACGCCGACGCCTCCCGCGGCTGGGTGCCGGCCAACCTGCCCGACCACATCGCCACCGCCGACTTCTGCGGAAACTGAACCCTGGAGCCCCCTGTGAAGAACAAGCCGACCCCGGTCACAGAGCGCCTGACCACGACCAAGCTGATCAACGTAGTGGCCGACGACCTCGGTATCCTGCCCGAGCAGGCCCGCGCCGCCGTGATGGCCACCTTCGACGCCATCACCCGCGCCACCGCTGGCGGCCACGACGTGGCGATCACCAACTTCGGCACCTGGATCTCCCACCGGGTACGGGCACGCAAGGCCCGCAACCCGCGGACCGGCGAGCCGGTGAAGGTCCGCGCGCACCAGACCGTCCGCTTCCGCGTGTCCCCGGCCCTCGCCGACGCCGTACGCCGCCGCGACCGCAAGGCCAGCATCCGCAAGGCCCCCAAGGGCAGCCGGACGGCGGAGTGAGCCATGGCCTACACCGGATCGACCCCCGACACCGCGGGCCGCCGCCTCGACTGGATGGCGTCCATGGCCTGCCGCGGACAGGACCCCGACCTGTTCTCGGAGAAGGCGCGCGAGCACGAGGCACGCCTGATCTGCGCCGTGCGCTGCCCCGTCCGGCAGCAATGCCTCGCCAACGTGCAGCGCCTGGAGCACGGCCACGCCGAAGACCGGCGGGACGGCGTCGTCGCCGGGCTCACCGCGCACGAGCGGTGGCGCCTTGACGCCGACGCACCCGGCCACGGCTCCGGCAACATTCCGGCGCTCGTCTTCACCGGGAAGCCGCCCGCCTGCGGTACCTACAACGCCCTGCTGCGGCATCTGTGGCTCGGCGAACGCATCGACTCCGACTGCTGGAGCGCCGAGGTGCGCCGGGTACGCCTGAGCCGCGTCAGCAACCGGCAGCCGGCCGCCTGACGGCTCCGCCGCACTCGCCCTGTCCACGGCCTACATCGCACCGCCCCACCACCATCCGAAAGACAACGCTGATGTCCCTGCTCAGCCTCATGGCGATCGCGGTCGCCGGCCTCACCCTGGCCGGGCTCGCCTTCGATCTGCCCGACCGCTGGTTCTGCGCCCTGCTCGCCCTCGCCGCGCTGCTCGGCTCCGCCGACGCCGCCGTACGCGGCCTGCGTCTGTGGACGGTCCTCCTCCTCATCGGCGGAGCCCTGTTCGCCGGGGCCTCCGTACACGCCGTGTACGCCGTCGACCGCGAGCGGAGGCAGCCGTGACACCGCACCAGGTCCTCGCCGTGGCCGCGCTCGGAGGCTTCGCCGCCATCGTCAGCCTGCTCGTCTTCGCCTTCCTGGCCGTCGCCGTATACGCGGCGGTCGCGCGCCTCTTCGAGATCCGCGAGGCCCGCCGGGAGCAGCACCGCGACCTCAAGACCTGCAGGGCCATCCACGCGCTCGGCACCTTCGACCGACAGGGACCAAAGTGACCAAACTGCCGATACCAGCACGCCTGTTCGTGCTCCAGCGGGACCGCGACGTGACCGGAGTGAGCGGCCAGGGGCCCGTCGCAGACGGCGTGCAGTGGCCGGACGGCACAGTCGCCCTCCGCTGGCGCGAACGCCCTTCCACCGCCGTGTGGGACAGCCTCGACCTGATGCTGTCCGTCCACGGCCACGACGGCGCCACCCGCGTCGTGTGGTCTGACGACGAGGCCGCCCGGGCGCGCGCTGCCGCGGGACGGGCGTACCAGCTCGCCGACCGCTGGGAGGCCGCGCACGGTTCCGCTTACTGCCTCGTACGGGCCGCCGGAGCTGAGCTGCGTGACGAGCTGGACGGTGAGCAGGACACCTGCGGTCGGCCGGACCATCGGGTTGTCCGCGCCGCCGTCGACTCCAACGAGCAGCCCATCAGCACCTGCGACGAGCACGATGGCCCGTGCTTCCCCGAGGCTGGCGCTCGCTGCTCCGCCCACGCCGCCGAACGGTGCGCCCTCTGCCACCGCAATCCCAACTCCTGCACGAGCTACCTCGGCGGCTGCGGTACGTGGTCCGACACCGGCATGCACTGGGACACGTGCCCGAATCGCGTCAGTGGACTGCTCGTCACCAAGAAGGAGGCCTGACTGTGCACCCGGCCGTGACGTCCGCCTTCGCCCGCGGCTTCCGCCTGCACCACACCGGTCGGATCCTCGACGGCGCCGAATTCCCCTCCGGTCGCGTGTTCGTCCTCGACGACTCCGAGTACGGGTTCGCCACGGTCGCCGTTTCCCTGGAGGAGCTGCTGAAGGGCTACCACGGCGCCCGGGTCGAGTGGCCCGACGAAGCAGCCGAGGCACAGCCGACGCGGGAGGCATGGCGTGTCGACTACCGCAACGGTGACAACTGGCTCCAGATGACCCGGCCCGCCAGCGACCGGGACCGCGCGGTCGAGACCCTGGCCCGTAGCCGGGAACGCCACCTCGACCGCGAGTTCCGCATCGTCCGTGTGACCACCACGTACACCGTCGACGAGCCATGACCACCTCCGCCCCGAATGAGACGGACTGGCAGGAGCACGCGGCCTGTGTGCGCGAGGACCCGGAGAAGTGGTTCGCCAAGAATCCGGCAGCTGCGCTGAAAATCTGCGGCCGGTGCCCAGTGCGTCCCGAGTGCCTGTACGACGCTGTCCGACGCGAACGCGAATCGGCGTACAGGCCGTACGGCGTCCGCGGCGGGCTCACCGGCCCCGAACGCCGCCAGCTGCCCGAACTGCCCAGCTCCATGGACGACGCCGTCGCGGCCCTCCGCGAGCTGCTCCCAGCCTTCAGGGCCGGCGACCCGATACCAGACGAAAGGACAGACCAGCCCATGAGCGACACCAAGGCCGACACCACAGCCGCGGCGGCATCCGACCCCGGGCTCGTGACCACCAGCAAGCTCCTGCGGTGGGCCGAAGAGCACCCGGACCCCGACGTGCAATCCCAGGGCGCCCGCGTCGAAGCCGGTCTCGCCGGCCTCCAGCAGCGGTACGCCGCCGACCGCGAGCTGGACGCCATCACGAGCGAGGCCGAGAAGCTGGAGCAGCGACTCGCCGCGCTGCGCGCCCGAAAGGCGGAACTGGCCCCGGTGAAGAGGAAGCAGGGGCGCCGCGCGCACAGCTACAAGGCCGCAGCGGTGCGCGCCTGGGCCGAGGCGAACGGCATCGACTGCCCGTCCATGGGCCGCGTCCCGACGAAGGTCGTGGACGCGTGGCGGGCAGCGCAGGGCAAGGAGACGGCCGATGCGTGACCTGCCACCCTTCGATGACGCTCGTGTGACGCTGGCTTTCAAGCAGTTCGCTGCGCAGACCGCTGTGGCCGAAGACATCGCCATGGACGTGGGCGTGCACGTGCAGCGGGAGGTCTTCGGGCAGCTGCTGTACCAGCTCCGTGCGAAGGTGCTCGCCGACGACCTGCCGCCCGAGCAGCTCACCGCCCGCCAGCGCGTCACATACGAGGTGCCGGCCAGTACCTGGCAGATGTGGAAGAAACGTCACTCCGACCGCTGGTACGCCCGCCACCTGGTGGCCCGTTGGCCGATCCGCTACGAGCCCGACCCGGACGGCCGCGGCACCGACGCCGTGTGCACCTTCGACCTGGAGCGGTACCGCCTGTACCCGCGCGCCCGGGTGCAGCTGCCGCCCGACCGGTTCGGCGTGGAAGTGCGCGCCCACTCCATCCGGGGCCCCTGGTGGCAGTTCGAAGGAGACGCCAGTGCAGACGCTTGACGGTCTGGTCGCCGACCTCCTGGACCGCTACCGCGGCGACGAGCAGCACCCCGGTGACGGCGGCCCCGGCCTCATCGACCGCCTGGACCACCTGCCACTGCGCACCCGGCCCGCGGTGGCCGGCGGCCACGCCCCGCCCGGCTCCCGGCCGCCGACATCCCTGGAGGCCGTGTCCTGGTCGCAGCGCATCAAAGCGGAGGCCGTACAGCTCGACGCGGAATTGCGTGGGTCGGAGCACACGCAGCCGTGGGACAGGGCGCTGAAGGCGATCCCGCCCGGTGCTGAGAACGCTGGCCGCGAGGCGGAGGTGCGGCGGATCGTGGCCCGCTGGCACGGCACCCTGCTGACCGTGCTCGGGCTGCGCGGGCCGTCTGTGCACTTCCGGCATGCCCTGTGCCTGGCGTGCGGGCAGCGGACCGTGTACGGGCGGGCAGACGACGACCGGCCGCGCGCCTGGTGCATCAACGACTACTGCGAGGACGCCGACACCGGCGCACCGGCCCGCTACGACGGCCCGCGGCTGTATCTGCTCACGGAGAACCGGGCCTCGTAGGCGCGCGGATCAACGGGGGCGTCTGCGACGGGAGTTGTCAAAGAAAGTACGACCCGAGTCTTGTGGTGAGTCGTACTTTCTCGTACTCTGGATTACAGAGGTTGGGGCTCCCGCCCAGACCGACACCCCGTGGGGAGGACCGTCATGGACACGCTCTTCCGCTCCATCGAACTGATCGAGCCCGGTGACCTGGTCCTCTACCACGGGTCCATCGAGGACTCCCACGGCTTGTGGCTCGCCATCCCGTGCCCCTGCGAGATCTGCCGCGCCGTGGACGCGCTCGGCATCCCGGACGTCCGGTTCGCGCTGGTCGACCCGTGGGGCGAGCGGTCCGGCCCCTACCACGTCCGCCGCGAGTCCATCACCCGCTCCGCCGCCTGCGCCTGACCACACACCACGAACCCCGGAGGGGGGAACCGTGAGCACCGACGTCAACGAACGCTTCGCCGCCAACCGCCGCGCCCGCATCCAGTCCACCCGCGCCCGCCGCCGCTCCGACGGCACCTACGCCGCGACAGTCGGCTACGACCGGGGCGAGGTCATCGGCCGCGACGGGCTCGACACCTTGCGTGGCACCGCCGCCCTCTACACGTCCACCCCGGCCTGGCACGGTCTCGGCACCGTCATCCCCGGCGGCATCTCCGACATCGACACCGTTCTCCGCCTCGGACAGATCGACTTCCAGGTGGACAAGCAGCCTGTCCTCTACCCATACGGCACCGAACGCCGCACCATGGACGGCCACTTCGTCACCGTCCGCGAGGACACCGGCGCCGCCCTCGGCGTCGTCGGACAGCGGTACACCGTCTTCCAGCAGCGGCAGATCTTCACTTTCCTCGAAGACCTCGCCGACACCCACGGCGTCCTCTGGGAAAGCGCGGGCGCGCTGCGCGGCGGCCGACGCGTCTTCGTCACCATGCAGATCCCCGACAGCCTGATCATCGACCGGGGCGGGCTCGACGACGAGATCCGGCTGTTCATCGTCGCGATCAACTCCCACGACGGCACCTCACAGGCCGAAGTCGTCGTCACCCCCTGGCGGGTCGTCTGCGCCAACACCGAACGCTTCGCCCTCGCCGACGCCAACTCCCGCTGGGCGATCCGGCACACCTCCAGCGGCCTGGAGAACCTCGCCGAAGCCCGCCGCACACTTGGACTCACCCTCAAGTACGCCGAGACGTTCGAGGCCGAGGAAACCGCGCTCGCACGCACCGACCTCGCGATCGACGAGTTCCACCGGACGATCGCGGACCTGTGGCCGGTCGACGACGACGCCACCGACCGCACCCGCAAGAGCCACGAGCGGCGAGTCGAACGGCTGGACGCCATGTTCCGCACCGAAACCGAACGCGCCGGGGCCACCGCCTACGCGGCCGAACGAGCGGTCACCGACTACCTCGACCACATCGCGCCCCGGCGGCCCGGCCGGACCATGACGGAGGAGATCGCCCGCGCGACCGCCCTCCTGGAAGGCACCGACGACGAGATGAAGAGCAAGGCCCACCGGCGCCTGCTCACGCTCACCCGGGCCTGACACAGACCGGCGGCCGGGCTCACCCCCCCGGCCCGGCCGCCACCCGGGGCCGCGCCCCGCGCACCCCCCCCGGCGGGGCGCGGCCCACTCAACTCAACATCGAAGCGCCGTAGCTCAGTTGGCAGAGCAGCGATCTTATAAGTCGCAGTGCGCGGGTTCGAGTCCCGTCGGCGCCACTCCAAGCTCACTCCCTACTCACGGAGTCGCGATGACCGACACCACGGTCAACCCGTATCCCACCACTCCCGCCAAAGTCGCGGCGGCCATCCTGGACGCCATCGACTACGAGCCCGCCGCCTTCAACATGGGCACATGGGCGACGCTGCCGACCGGCAAGCTGAAGCCTGGCGAAGAGATCCAGTGCGGCACCACGATGTGCGTCGCCGGATGGGCCGCCCACCTCACCGGCCACACGCTCCAGAGCGACGAGGACAACGGCGTCATCGCGGTGACGGCGGACGGTCGGGAACGCGACGTCGAAGAGGTGGCCGCCGAAGCCCTCGGCCTCGACGACACCGGCATGTTCTGGGACACCGCCTCAGATGCCCGTGCCCAGCTCCGCACGATCGCTGGCCGCTGACCCACAAAGACCGCCTGGCGGCCGGACACGCGACCCGCGCCACGGCGCACCGACTCGCTTCCCGCCGCCGGGCCTCACCACCCAAGGAGACACCGATGCCCGACACCACCGGCATCCCCGCCGGGCCCGTCACCACCGAGCCCGCCGGCTTCCGCATCAGCGACGAGCAGGCCGCCGTCCTCCGCGACACCCTGACCACCGCCGGCATCGATCTCGGTGAGTACGAGCTGAAGATCGTCGACTGGCTGTCGATGTGGGAGTGGGCGACCGTCGCCACCATCTGCTCCTGGATCCAGCGCGCTGCCGCTGGCCGCCAGCCGGCCCCGGCCGCCGCCGTGACGCCCGCCGAGACCCTGAAGGACACCCGATGAGCCTCGTCATCAACCCGGGCTCCGGGCCGGTCTCCGAGGCCACCGAGGAGCACGCTGCCGTCAACATCACCGTCTTCGCCGACGACCTCCGGCGTGCCGGGCTCGGCGTCGACAGCTGCAGCCGGACCCCAGGCGCCGACTACGGCGACGGCCGCTACGCCTTCGCGCTCGCGATGACGGACGGTCGCACCATCGAGATCCAGATGCCCGGCCTCCCCGTCGACAAGGTGCGCTTCAGGGACCCCGAGAAGCAGAACATCTGGGACTTCCCGCGCCTGTACGTTGACGACTCGTCCCTGGTCTGGAAGTTCGCGCTCGGAGCCTGCGAGCCCGACGAGGACGGTGAGTGATGGCGACCGGACCTGAGCACTACCGCGAGGCCGAACGTCTCGCCCGGCAGGCGCTGCCGATCCAGGACCCGGCCTGCGCCCTCGTACTGGCCCAACTCGCCACGGCGCACGCGATCCTCGCCGACGTCGCCGTGACCGCCGCCTCGGCCCCCGTCGACGGCTCCGAGCCGGGCATGGCCCCACGCGAGTGGCAGGCCTGGAACAGGGCCATTGGCGGGAAGAGCCCGGAGGACGGTGAAGACCGGTGAGCGCCCGCGACGAGCTGCGGAAGTACGTCAACCTCCTGGCCGACGCCTGCACGCCACGCGAAACGACTGACAACCGGGTGGAATGGCTGTACGGGCTGGTTAACGCCGAAACGCGCCGTGAGTGCGCGGCGAAGATCCGCGAGGTCGGCACCGCGAAGGGCTGGTCGACGTGGGCCGCCGCCTTCATCGACCCCGACACCGAGTTCGTCGACACCGGGATGCCGGCCACCGAGGCCATCGTCGCCGAACTCCGCCGACGGGACCGCCTCGCCGTCCTGCACGAGGTCGACGAGCACCTGGCGGCGATGACGCTGCCGGAGCACCTGAAGGGCACGCTGAACGCCGGCTCGTACGCGGACGCCTGGCGCGAGTGCCGGGCCCGCGTGCAGGCCCTCGCCGCCGGCGCAGGCCCGGAGAAGGGCACCGGCGCAGGCTCGGAGAAGGGCACCGGCGACGGCGGCCAGCCGACCGCCGGCGAGCCCACTCCCGACTTCTTCCAGCCCGGGCGCACGTACCGGCACAACCGGTGGACGTTCCGCGTCGACGCCATCACCGCTCACCCCGGCAACGGCGAACGGGCCGCCTTCGGCTGGTGGCGGTTCGCCCGGGGCGAGTGGGCCCCGTTCTCCGCCGCCGAGCAGCACTGGGCGAACGGCTGGCGCGACCTCACCGAGACGACGTGCGACAGCAGCGCGCCGTCGCACGCCATCGAAGACACCCCGGAGGAGGGGACGTGAGCCAGCCGCCTGCCATGACGGCCGACGTGCGCCGGACGCTCGTGCGCCAGCTCATCGAGCAGGACCCGACACTCAGCGCCAGGAAAATCGCAGGTCAGATCGGGGTCGGCAAGGACACCGTGCTGCGGGACCTGGACGCCATCCGCCAGGTCGAAGCCAAGGCCGCGCCGGAACCGGACGCCAAGGAGCCGGAGCCTGCGCCGGAGGGAGACCGTCTGGTCCTCGTGCTGGACGAGCCGCTGCGCCAGGCCCTCGCCGTCCTGCGCGCCACCAAGGGCTTGCCGGACACCCCGGGGGCGAACGAGGCCGCCGCCCGCGCCGCGATCCGCGCCATGGCCGACACCATGCTCGACGCCCAGCGGGTCACCGCGAAAGGAAGCACGCCGTGATCGCACCGACGATCGTGCAGGAGATCCAGACCGAGATGGCCACCCACCTGCTCTCGCGGACCGAGTGGGACGAACTGCCCGCCGTCTTCACGATCCACGCCCTGAACAGGCAGGGCGTGCGCATAGTGCAGGTGCCGGTTCCTGCGGACGTGTGGACGGTCCTCGGACACCCGCCCACGGCGGTCGCCGTGCTGGCCGCCACGGCGCTGGGCCTGCCTCGGCAGCCTGACGGCTCGCACCTGCTCGTCATGCCGGGCGTCGGCCCCCTGATCGGCGCCGCTTTCCGGTACGAGGCATACGCGATCAGCGTGGCCTCGGACCACCCGGTAGCGCAGGAAGCCGCCCGGCGACGTGCGGCTGGCGGCTCCACCCCGGGATTCAAGGACATCCCTGGCCGAGTCGAACAGCGATGCATGACCGCGGTGGACCTCGACGGCGGTCGTTACATGGCCAGCAGCGCCCGCATCGACCAGTCCAGGCCTGACGCCGCCGAACCGTCCGTCCACTACCTCGCGTTCGCCGACCCGAAGAGAGACAGCCTCACAGGAAACGTCGTCGACGCTGTCACCCGCCTGCTCAACGTGATCAAGCCCGTGCCGATGAAGCCGGGCGGAACCTTCGGAAGGGCCACCCGGTGACCGACGACCAGACGGACGTCTGCAGCATCCGCTCCACCACCAACCCCGACGACGGCACCGCCGCCTGCCACATGAGGTGGGGCACCGTCCAAGCCCTGCTCAGTCCTCAGGCGGTCCTGGCAACCGCGCGCGACCTCACGGCGGCAGCCGCCTTCGCCGAGACGGACATCGCCTTGCTCAGCGTGCTGCGCGGCGAACTCCACCTCGACGACGCCACGGCCGGCCACCTGCTCCTCGACGTCCGCGCCCGGCGCCCGATGCCTCCGACGCCGGGCGCGCTCCGCGTCCACGCGGTCGCCGGAGCGAACACCCGCCTTCCCTACGTCCACATCAGCCGCGGCTCCATGAAGGGACAGCTCAGTCCCGACGAGGCCCGCGAGATGGCACTGCACTGGACCGAAGCCGCCGTCGCCGCACAGATCGACGTCCGACTGCGGTACGCCCTCGGCGAGTGGGACCACGTGGCCCCGGACGACATCAACCGACTGTTCACCCTGCTCCAAAAAGTCCAGCGATGAACTACCGTCCGTATCCTGACGCCGCCCGCGCCCGGCACCAGCTGGAGCGCGGCCGGACGCCCGAACTGCCCCCGCGGCCGTTCGCCAACATCACCGAGTTCCAGGCCTACGTCGACTCGGGCGAGTTCTCCCGGCGCATGCGCGCGCTGGGAGAGACCTTCGCCGCGTTCTTCACGGCCAACCAGGCGCGCCGGGCCGGTCGCAGCGCCATCACCGCGGCGATCCTCGACCAGAAGGTGAAGGCCGGCAAGCACGTCGACGTCGCCTCCGGGGACGGCATACGGTGCGTCGGCGGCGACGAGGACTGCACCGCACCTGGTACGGAGCCGGGGAAGTGCGGTTTCCTACACGACAAATGGTGGGACGGCATCTACCGCGAGCGGCGGCGCTGTATCGCCCCAGCTGGCCACACAGGGGGCCAGTTCGCGTACGACCACGGACCATGGGAGAGCGTGCCCGACTCGGAGGTCACCCCGTGATCAAGGCACTCCTGCGCGAGACCACCGGCGCCCCTGTGGTCGTCCTCGGTCTGTCCGACGAGAACATGACCCGCCTCATGGCCGACGAACCGATCGTCGTGCAGCTCGCCAACCTCGGCCTGAAGCCCATGAAGGTACTGATCGTCGGCGGGCGCACCGAAGCCGACATCGCCGCGCAGCTCGCCGAGACGTTCGGGGAGCCGCGGACGGTGATCCGCAAGGAACCGGACCGGTGACCGCGCCGATACCCCGGCCGCCGGGCGTGTGGCGCGCCTGGGCGCGGGACGACCACCTGAACCCCGAGGAGGTCGCCGCCCGGGACGCCGTCATGGCGGCCTATGCGCGACCCAAGCCGTCGCAACCCCCAGAGCCGCCCGTGGACGCCCGGCCGGACCTGCGCCTGGGCCACTACCAGTCGCTCATCAACCGGGCCGGCTGGAAGGTGCGCTCCATGGCCGGCGAGAACCGCGCCCGCATCGAGGGCTTCCACCGCGACGGCGCCGCCGTCATGGTCACCGCCGTACGGGGCCGCAAGGTCAACGCCTACGTGCTGCCCGCCGCACGGAAGAGGACACCGCGCTGGCGTGCCATCCACGCAGCGGACCTTGATGCCTTCCTGCTGCGCCGCCAGGTGAACGCCCCGTACATCCCGACGAGCAAGTGTGCCTGCGGGAAGCGCCCGTACCCGACCGAGGCCTACGCGAAGGCCGCGATCGTCGACGTCACGATCCGCCGCGTCGTCAAACTGCGCGGCCTCCAGCACGAGCGGCGCGCCTACCGGTGCCCCGACGACGACCGCGTATGGCACCTCACCAGCATCCCCAAGTGGTACGGGCAGAAGAAGCCCAAGCACCAGAAGGAGCCCAACCGGTGAACGCCCCCCTCCAGGTCCGGCCAGCCAGCTTCCCGCCGGTCGGCTTCAGCGCCGCGCCGCCCGTGCGCGCCTGGGCGGTGTGGTGTGGCCCGTGCGGACGGGAAGGCCACAGCCTGCTCGTTGGCCGGTCGTCCCGGCTCGACAGTCCCGGCTGGCGTGCCTGCATGACGGCCGCCCACACTCACGTTACCCAGCACAGGAGCGGTGGCCGACTGTGAACCTACCCGGGCAGTCCGAACAGCCCGCGTTGCGGCGCCGAGACAGCTTCAGCAGCCTGCAACGAATGATCAACGATTCGCGTCTCGCCGTTCCTTGTGCTCTATCCACGGGTGACCATCGCGGCATGAGGAGACTATGCACGGTGGGGGCCGGGGCTGCTGTTGTGGCCGTGGTGATGATGCTGGGGGGCTGTGGGGGCGGCGCGGGCACGGCAGGGGAGAAGGTGTCCGAGGCGCCGTCGGTTTCAGCTTCGGTAGAGGAAACCGACGCGACAGTATCGGAGGTGCCCGAGGAGCCAGAGCCTGCGTATCCGCCTGGTCCGGAGGGAGAGATCGACGAGAAGGCCGATACCGAGGGCTGGGTCTACGACACCACCACCTATCAATCGGCGTCGGACTACGTGCAAGACATCTGCGACTCTCTGCCGGACCAGACTGAGAGCGCGTCGCCGGCGCAGTGGCTTGCCGAGGCTGGCTACATGGACGAGGACGGCGCGAAGATCCTGAGCTTCGGGGTGCCGAAGCTGTGCCCGAAGTGGTCGAAGACCGTCAGACAGGCCGTGTCAGGGGACTATGAGCGGTGGATCTCGGCGGGTGAGTACGAGGTGACAGCACACCCGAAGCCGTTCGACGCCGATTCTGGTTCAGATGTTCAGGAGATCGGGCCGGGCACGTATCAGGCGACCGGCCACTTCTCAGACTGTTACTGGGAGCGGACGGCCGCGAACGGGGACATCATCGCGAACCGGTTCGTAACGCAGGCGACCCGGTTGACAGTGACCCTCCGCGTTGGGGAGTTGTTCAAGAACGAGTGCGGGACGTTCAAGCCGGTCGGCTGAATGAGCGGTTCTCTGGCCTGGGGCCTGCTGGGAGCCGCTGACCAACGACGGGCCTGTCCTGCTGACTACACGACTACCGAGAGGAAGGAAGCCCATGGCCACGGAGCGCGTCACCGTCCGCGTCCTGTTGCTCTTCGGCGACCAGGCGGAGGTCGTCGCCGACGTCCCGCCGGAAGAGCGCGCTGAGCCGGAGCGCTACCCGGCGGCGGACATCGCCGCGGCGACCGGCGTGTCCGTCAGCGACTTGCCTGGCGTCCGGCTGTCTGCCGAGGTCGGCGACGATGGCCGGCTGTCTGGATGGCACCTCGCCTGACCTGACACAACGGCCCCAGCTTCCGTGGAAGTTGGGGCCACTTCTTCGCCTAGGAGTGTTGCAAAACAGTGCATCAACGGTCCATAATAGAGACAGAAGGGACGAGGGGCCGGAAACCCCGAAACCTTCACCAACCACCACAACTCAAGAGAGGACGGACGCTATGTCTGACGAGTCCGAGCGGGAGATCCAGAACCTGGGGATCGCCATTCTCGGGATCTACACCCTGATCTCCAGAGTGTGCGGGTTCCTCCCGATCCCGATCACTCTCCCCGACTTCGAGGCCGACACCCTCCGCAGCGGCGAGATGATCGCCGCAGTGGTCCGGATCACGGAACTCATCGAGGACGAACCGATCAGCGAAGACCTTCAGGCGGGGATCTGGGGAGGATGCCTTCACTGGCTCTCCGCAGCCCACCTCTTCAGCCGGTACATGGAGACCGCTGAACACGTGGTGAGCCTGGAGATCAGGGTCAACCTCGTGACCGCCGGTGAAACGCTCCACAGCGTGGCGCACGAGCTGATCGACACCCAGGAGGACTGACACACCGAGCCCCCCGGCAGCCAGCCGGGGGGCTTACCCACAAGATCAGAGACGACCGGCAGGGGCCGGGCTGAAGCCCACAGGCACGAGAGGCGCCCGTCGGAAAACCCCCACCGGTCACCAACCATCCACAAGGGACGGACACCACCATGGTAGACACCCCGCCCGGCGAGACCTACGCCGAGATCGCCGCCCGCCACGGCCGCGCCGAGACCACCGTCCGCAACCAGTGGGCACGCCACCCCGCATGGCCCGAACCCATCGGGAAACGCGGCCGGTACCTGCTTTTCGACCCGGCCACGGTCGACCAGGTCGTGGCCGAGCACATCGAGCGCCCGGCCGCCGACCTGGAGCCCAGCCGCCTCTACACCGCCCGGGAGATCGAACAGGCCACCGACCTCACGGCGGCCACGATCCGCGCCGACCGCTCGAAGGGCCGCTGGCCGGAGCCCGACGACTGCTCCGGCCGCGCGCACCGCTGGTACGGCTCCACCGTGGCGCAGGCGCTTGCCGGGCGACGCGGCTACCGGAAGGCCGGCGGCGGCTGACCGCCAGCGCCAGGCCACCCCGTGGCGCCGGCCTGGCCGGGGTAGAAGAGAAGAACAGCATGAACACCGGTGAGATCAGCTTCATTCTGATCGTCGGCATCTTCGTCATGGTGTTGCTGATGGTCCTCGGCATCCTGCCCGCCTGACCGCGCGCGTCGGCGGCCGGCTCAGGCAGTGGATGACCACCCTCAGGGACGAACACTCGAAGGGCCTCTGGCCGAAGCCGGACGACCACTTCCGGCCGTGTGCAGTGTTTCGGCCATATCGCGAATCGGCAGGCCAGAGATGCTTCTACTTTTCTCGCGGAAAGTAGAAGTTGCTCAGCAGTGCTTGCCAGTTCTCGCATGTCAGCTGCTGAATTGGGGCGTCTGGCTGGGATCGGCCACCGTCAGATGTGGGCTTCACGCTCATGCCATAACGTGCTCTGCCGTGGCCGGATGCAGCACCTCGCCAAGGATGCTGTGACCAGCCTCACAGCTCGTTTTGGCGGGCCGGGTTTCTCCGGTTTGCTCCGATGTTTAGTGGGACTGAGTGGGACTGAGTGGGACTGAGTGGGACTCAGTCGACCAGCAGCGGAAGCGGGCCCTTCGCACAACACCTTTCGGGTGCTTCGTAGTCGGCCGCCCTCACTACACTCATCAAAAGCACAGAAGGAGCCCCAACCCCGACGCGGTTTCCTAGGCCAACCGTCGGGAGGGCTCCCGGTGCGACACCAGACCACGAGACTCACGTAAGAAGGTGACGCTTGAAGACTAGCAAGAACGCCACCCCAGGGAATCCTTGGATGAGCTGGGCCCGGAAGTGGGCCGCACGGTACGGCCGGTCTGCCCAGGAGCAGCTGATCCGCGGGGCCGCCTACGGAGTGGGGTCGGGCGCGGTCAGCCTTGTGGTCCTCTGGATTCAGGCCCGTACCTGACTGCCAAACAGATCGACAACCCGGCCCGCAGCCATCCTGGCTGCGGGCCCGTTCCATGGAGGGGCTGTTACGTCAAGGTCACCGAAGTGGGCGACCTTGTATCTCATGGACTCCAGCTACAAGCCGTGAACGGTTGGGGGCAGCGCCAGCGACGGCGCCCGTGACGACAGTAACGGACGGAGAACGGCAGTGACATCGCGACGCCGTAAGCAGTTCATGCGCGAAGCCAGCCAGCGGCAGGCCGATCGCCAGCGCGCCCAGCGCGAGGCAGAAGAGCGGCCGCGACAGCCTGGCGAAGATTACCTGGCAGCCACTCGGCGACTGGATGAGCTGAAGTACAAGCGCGCGGATCCGCTGCCGCCGGCGTCCATGTCCAAGAACGCCGACCGACTGCCGCTCTTCTGGCTGGCGTACTTCCTGATCCCGATCGTCGGCACCTGGCTGCTCATCCACTTCCTCAACTGGTGGGAACGCTTCTGACCGCACCATGGTCGGACGTACGCTGGTGGCGAGCCCCCGCAAGGGGCAGGCGTACCGGGCGGCCGTACACCGTCCGCGTCGGGGCGGGCCGCGCGAACCCGTGCGCCCGGGAGGGGTAGAACCCCGGCCCGCCCACAACGCTCCTCAATCAAAGGGCCGTTGTCAGACCCTCGTGTCATCCTGGCCAAGAACACCGTAGTGACACCAGGAGATGCCGTGCCCCAAACCCTTAATCCGCTTACCGTCCAGCGGCTCGCCTACATCAGGTTCATCTACCAGGAAGGCATCGAACAGAGCCGCCAACCCTCCGTCCTCTCGGCTCGCGCATTGACCTCGTTCCACGATGCGACTGAGAACCTCCTGGGTCTGGTCGTCGAACACCTTGAGATCGACGTGAAGAAAGCCCCCGAATTCCTGGGGTACTGGGAGACGGTCAGGCCGAAGTACCAGCTGCCCAACAGAGCTGGCATGAAGCGACTGAACGACTGGCGGGTAGCGCTGAAACACAACGGGACCTTCCCGTCAGAACATCAGATCGAGCAGGCGAGAGCCGCGGTGGCGGGCTTCTTCCACACCGTGGCGGCCGACGTCTTCGGAGTGGACTTCGACTCGATCGACATGGTGGACCTGCTGACCCAGCCAGAGACGGTGCGGTTGTTGCGCGAGGCCCAGACGCATGCCGATATCGGCGACTACCCGATGGCCATGGCGGGCTTGGTGCTGGCCTTCGACGCGCTCTTGGCCCACTACGCCACGCGGGATCGGCCCGCCAGCGCTTCGCCCTTCAAGTTCGGTTCGACGATCTATCGGATGGACGAACCGAAGGAGCGGGAGATGCCGAAGGATGCGGGGAGCAGACACCTCCTGCCGAAACTCAAGAAAATCCACAGCTTCGCCGCGGCCGGGCAGGACGCCTTGCGTGTGATGAGCCTGGGGATCGACTACCCGAGTCTGGCCCGCTTCAGGGTCATGTCACCTTCGGTCCACGGGTACTACGACGGTAGCCAGCGATTCGTCGACCTCCCGTCGCTGCGCACGCTCACAGAAGACGATTACAACTGGGCCAGGCACTTCATAATCGAGTCGGGGCTTCGCGCCTCACGGGCCGACGAGATCCGTGGGATGCAGGAGCGGGCCTACGAGCTGGACTGGAACCCTTCGGAGCCGTACGGAGAGCGGTCGTGGAAGGGGCCAGCCGGTGACCCGCCGGAGGACGACGGGGTAAGCGCGTTCGAGGCCGAGGCGTGACACTGGCGGCGTGAGCGCCGCCGTCGCTGCGCGGTCACGTGCCCACGCAGCACGGCGTACGCTGGCGCCACATCACTGGGGAGGGACGCCATGGCGTTGAAGAAGATCGAACACACCGCGCCGAAGAAGCAGTTCATGACGCTCGACGACCTCGCCGCCTTCGTGCAGGACGCGATGCGCTCCGGCGCCACCGGCCAAGAGGTCGTCGCCGCCGTCGTCTCCTTCGGCGGCAAGCTGCAGAAGGTCAGTGCCGAGGTCGAGCTGCGCCCGATGGACACCGAGCAGCGCCCCGTCGACTTCGGGAAGCCGCCGGCCTGGCCCGGCCGGTAATCCCCGCGACGCCCAGCCGAGCCCCGTCACAGGACTGTGGCGGGGTCCTGAACGATCTCCCCGCGGACGTGGGACGTGGACGGATCGCCGTGTTTCAAGCACTCGGCGGGCATCCTCGGAGCCGGCGCGAGTCTCCGGTTCACGACGAAGACGGATGAGATCCGATGGGGCATCGACGGCTGACGGTCGGTGCCGGGTAAACACCCGTGCCATGGCTAGCCGTTGCTGCGTATGGTTGCGTCTATGGCGAGCACAATCTGCGGCTGGTGCGGCGATCGCACCCACATGACTATGGTGTTGGACCCGTACCTGTTGCCAGAGGCTGTCTGGCCCACCACAAGCTACGGTCTGCCAGACCATGATCGCCCGGTGTACATGGCAGCCTTCCGATGCTCCAACGAAAATTGTTCGCGCCTTTCCGTCGGCTGGGCCGAGCTGTACAAGGCCGTCTACGCCACGGCGAAGATCAAGCTCCCTCAAGTTGAGCTCCAATGGGAACCGATCGCCATCCGGCGTCCGCAGTTTGCGGACGTGCCGCCGGAGATTGGTGCCACGGCCAGCGAGGCTCACGCATGCCTCAGCATAGGAGCCGCTCGCGGAGCCGTCGCCCTTGCTCGTGCCGTGGTAGAAGCGACAGCGAAGGCCAAGGGCATCACGGTGGGGGGCATTCAAAAGAAGATCAACGCCCTTCGCGACAGCGGCGTCATCAGCCCACTCACGGCAGATACGAGCGATCAGATCCGGCAGGATGGCAACAGCATTGCTCATGGGGACATCGGTGATGAGCCGATCTCGACGGAGGACGCCGAAGCCATTCTCGAGTTCATGGACGCTCTGCTCGATGAGGTCTTCCAGCGCCCGTCGAAGCTCCAGAGGCTGCAGAGCAGGCACCAGGAGCGCAAGGAGAGCAACGGCGGTGCCGACAGCAGTGCCGTCGCCCCGGTCACTGCCGCCGGCGCAGACTTCTCAGGTGCTCCCATCGGGCGGCCCTGAACAGCGCGGCCCGATGGGCCCAACAAGCTGGGCACACTGGACGAGTGACCAGTACCAGCACCGGATGTGACGGCCGACCCCTCGTCACCACCGCCCAAGCCGCCTACTCCCTCGGCATGACGCCCAAGCAGTTCCGCGACTGGGCGCGCCGCCGCGCCGTGACCCCGGCCGGCTCCCGACCCAACCCCAACCGCGGCCAGGCCCTGGCCTTGTGGGACTTGGCCGACATAGCCGCCGCCGTACGCCGTCAGGAAGCTCGGACGCCCGTGTGTCAAGGGGCCTGACCAGCGGCTACTTGACAGAGATCAGTACGCCGCTCATTCTGTGAGACGGTGGCACCGCTGTCGCAAAGGTCTCCCGCCGCACCACTGCCACCAGCCCAGCCCAGCTTTCCCGAGCCCGGCCACAGTGCCGGGCTCGGGTGTGTCCGGGGGTGGTGGCCATGCCTCGCACCAGCACCACTCCCAGTGCAGCAGGCGCCGCCTGCCTGCCCTACCAGCAGCACAGCCACCAGGGCAGCGCCCTGCCAGCCCCTCCTGCCCATGCCTGAGCTGACGGAGCAGGAGATTGAGCGCCGCACAAGGCAGGCACGATCCGGTCGACCCTGGCGACGAGTCCAGGCGCAGGTCTTCGCCGAAGAGACACTCTGCTGGTGGTGCGGCAGGCACGTCGACCAGTCCCTGCCCGGCACCACCCACCCCATGGCGCGCACCGTCGACCACGTCCAACCCCTCTGGCTCGGAGGGGATCCCCTCGACCGGGCGAACTGCAGGCTGGCCCACCGTCGCTGCAACACCATCCGGAACAACCAGCTCCGCGCCGCGCGCCAGCCGCGCCCGAGCTTCACTGTGGACGCTGCAAGCCTCTGACCTTTACAGATGTAAATAATGTCCGATATTCCGGGTTTTTTGATCAAGGAGCGGATGACCCCGCCCCCACCTGACCCTCCCTCTCCCCCCGCGATTTTTGGGCAGCGCAAATGATCACGGGAGGAGAGGGAGACGGTGCCGGAGGAGCCTGCCGGTCTCGGTGAGCGGGGCCGCCGGATGTGGCGGGAATCCCTGGCGATCTGGTCTCTGACTCCGGCGCATCTGGTGCTGCTGGAGGAGGCTTGTCGGATCGCTGACCGGCTTGAACTGCTGGATTCCATGGTGCGCGTGTCCTCGGGCGATGTCAATGCCGATGTCGCTCAATTCGCTGATATTTCGGGGTTGTTGGCGGAGTCTCGGCAGCAGTCGGCGGCTTTGAAGGCGCTTTTGGCGGAGATCCGGCAGGGCCAGTACGGCGCTGCTCCGGCCTCGGTTGATCCGGCAGGGGGTGCGGGTGTCTCCGACCTCACTGCCCGGATCGCACGCAAGGCCCAGGGTTGAACTCGCGCCGCCGGCCGCGTACTCGCTCGGCCCGGAGGCGTGCGAGCTGGCGCGGCGTGCCGGCCTCGTCGCGGACCCGTGGCAGGCGGACAGCCTCGACCTGATGATGTCGGTGCGCGCCGACGGGAAGTGGGCGTGCTTCGAGTTCGCCGAGTGGGTGCCGCGCCAGAACGGCAAGGGCGCCATCCTGGAGATCCGGGCGCTCGCCGGGTTCCTGCTGCTGGGCGAACAGCTGATCATGTGGTCGGCGCACGAGTACAAGACGGCGATCCGGGCGTTCCGGCGGATGAAGCAGCTGCTGAAGCGGCTCGGCAAGCAGGTCGGCGCGAACGAGAACCTGCTCGAGGTCGACGGCATCCGCATCAAGATCAGCAACACGAACGGGGAAGAGGGCTTCGAGCGGCTCGACACCAACGCCGAGCTGAAGTTCATCGCCCGCAGCAAGGGATCTGGTCGCGGGTTCACCGGCAACACGAACATCATCGACGAGGCCTTCGCCTACACCTGGGAACAGAACGAAGCCCTCATGCCGACGATGCGGGCCGTCCAGAACCCGCAGATCATCTACACCAGCACGCCGCCGCTGTCGGGCGACACCGGCGACGTGATGTACCACCTGCGCGAGCGAGCCGAAGCAGGAGGGGACGCCTCGCTCGGCTACCGCGACTGGGGCCTCGACGGCGACCTGGAGCACCTCGCCGACGTCGACCTCGACGAGCCGGAGCTGTGGCAGGCGACCAACCCGGCATGGGGGACCCGCGTCACCGAAGAAGCCACGGCGCGCGACCGGCGCGGCATGAGCGACCAGGGTTTCGCCCGCGAGATCCTCGGCATCTGGCCGAAGCGCGCCGAGGGCAGCACCGTCATCGACCCGGCCAAGTGGGCGGCCATGCTCGACGAGGCCACGGAGCGCGACCGGGACGCCGGCCTCGCCCTGGGCGTGGACATCAGTCCGCTGAGGGACTCGTCGGCGATCTGCGTGTACGGGCTGCGGGCGGACGGGCTGGGACACGCCCAGCTGGCCGACTACCGGCCCGGCACGAAGTGGCTCATCCCGCGGCTGATCGAGCTGCGCGAGGCCCTGGAGCCGATCGCGATCGCCATGGGCAAGGGGACCTTCGCGTTCCTGAAGACGGCCCTGGACAAGGAGGGCTTCCAGCTGCCAGAGGACCCGGAGGAACCGGATCCCGGCGACTTGGCCGTGACCGGGGCGATCGACATGGCGGCCGCGACCGGGCAGGTCCTCGACGGCGTCCGGGAGCAGGCCTTCAGGGTCCGGCCGAACCGGCACCTCGACGTGGCCGTGGCCGGAGCTAAGACGAAGGCCTCCGGCGACACGATCGCGTGGACGCCGACCAAGTCGGACGTCGACATCACCCCGCTCGTCGCCATGAGTCTCGCCCGCTGGTCCTACCTCGACCGCTCGCACCTGCTGGCTGACGCCGAATACGACGTCCTCGAATCGATCTTCTAGGGAGTGCGCGTGAAGCTGTGGCCCCGGCGCAAGCCCGCCCGTACATCGCAGGACGCAGGCCCGGTCCTTGTCGGCGACGTGTGGATGGACGCGCGCGGCCGTACGGCGAGCAGCTGGCGTGCGACGGCCCGCGCCACGTGGGGCCGGCGGCTCGGCTTGGCGGTCCGCGGCTTCCGCCAGGCCGGCGGGTGGCTGGTCGGTGTGGAATCCCGCAGCGCGGTCGAGCGGCGCTCCATCACGTCCGTGCCCTGGAATCACGGCGGCCCGCTCCAGGCCGGTGGCGCGGTCAGTGTCGACCGGGCGCTGCGCCTGGCCCCCGTGTACGCGGCCGGGCGGCTGCTGGCGTCGAACCTGGCTGCTGCGCCGCTGCGCCAGTACCGGGAAGTCGGCGACGCGGTGCAGAGCCTGCCGCTCAGCTCGCTGTTCGCGAGCCCCTCGACGCAAGGCAATCTGCACGACTGGATCAAGCGGGCCGTCTTGTCGATGGTCTACCGGGGCAACGCGGTCGGCTACGTCACCGCCCGCGACTACCTGGGCTACCCGACGATGGTCGAGTGGCTGCCGATGGACTGGGTCCAGGTCATCGACTCGATGCCGTACGGCGAGGGCTCGTTCGTCAACCCGATCTGGTACGTCCTCGGCAACCGTGTCGACCCGGCTGACATCGTGCACATCCCCTGGTTCACCGTGCCGGGCAAGGTGCTCGGGCTGTCACCGATCGGCGCGTTCGCGTCGATGGCGAACACGAGCCTGGCCGCGCAGGAGTACATGGAGGCCTGGCACGCGACCGGCGGCGTGCCCCCGGGCACGTTCAAGAACACGGCGAAGAAGGTCGACCAGAAGGAAGCCGCGGTCATCAAAGCCCGTCTGGTCGAGGCGATCCGATCGCGGCAGCCGATCGTGCACGGCGCGGACTGGGACTACGAGGCGATCACCGTCCCGGCGTACGAGGCCCAGTTCATCGCCACGCTGAAGCTGGGCGCAACGCAGATCGCCGCGATCTACGGAGTGCCGCCCGAGCTGATCGGCGGTGAGACCGGCGGATCGATGTCCTACAGCAGCCCGGCACAGCGCGAGGTTGAGCTGATCCAGCTCACGCTGCTGCCGTGGATGAGCACGCTGGAGTCGCATCTGTCGATGCTCACCCCGAGGGGGCAGTGCGTGAAGTTCAACGCGGACGCCCTAATCCGCCTGGACCCGCTGACCCGCTGGTCAATGTGGGAGAAGGCCCGGCTGATCGGCGGCATGAACGTCGACGAGATCCGCAACCGGGAGAACATGCCGCCCCTGCCGGACGGCCAGGGCCAGGACTACACGCCGCTGCCGATCCAGGCCGGCGTCTCGATCACCCCGCCGACCATCCGCAGCGACGGCGAAGACCCGCGGCTGCGGCTGGTCCGGGGGAGCGAAGAACAGCATGGCTGAGCAGGACACAACCACCCCGCTGGAGGGCACTGTGGAGATCGAACGCCGGTACACCTCCGGCGACACCGGCAAGGCCGAACTGCGCGCCGACAACGGCATGAAGCGCATCGGCGGGTACGCGGCCGTCTTCAACCGGCAGAGCAAGAATTTGGGGGGCTTCATCGAGGTCGTCGACCCGGTCGCCTTCAACCAGTCCCGCGGCGACGGCTGGCCGGACGTCATCGCCCGCTACAACCACGACGACAACCAGCTGCTCGGCACCACCGCGGCCGGCACCCTGCGGATGGGCATCGACGCGTACGGCCTGGCGTACGACGTGCTCCCGCCGGCCGCCATGGGCCACGTGGTCGAGCTGGTTGAACGCGGCGACGTCCGCAAGTCGTCCTTCGCGTTCCGCACCCTGGACGACGACTGGACGATGACCGACCAGGGGTATCCGCTGCGGCGGCTGCTCGGCGCCCAGGTCGTCGACGTCGCCCCGGTGAACACGCCCGCCTACGCGGACACCTCAGCGGGCCTGCGCTCGCTCGCGAAGAAGTTCGACGCTGACCTCGAGGAAGTCCGCTCGCTCGCCCAGGCGGATGAGCTGCGCAAGTTCTTCGTCCGCAGCGACGGGCCGTCCCCGGCCCGGCCCAAGAAGAAGGGCATGGCAGGCCACGCCGCCGCGGCGGCGCTGCTGGCCCGGCGCGAAGACCCGTACGTCTGAGCCCCCACAGGGCCGCGTACGCACTGCAGTACCAAGACCCCCACATTCAGGGGGCGGCACGACCGTCCTGGACCGCGTAACCGCACTGCCACGGCACCGACTTGGGCAACCCCCGGTCGGTGGCCGCTCTGGGTGCGGCGAAGCACACAACGGGCCGCGTGTGACACGGAGAGGGATCAGCGGACCGCCGGTTGCGAAGAGGCGCCGGCCACCGGCACCCCCTGGGGTGCGGGACCGCGAGGGCTCCCGGTCGAGATCGAATTCGATCGGAGTCCATCCATGTCGGACATGGTCAAGAAGCTGCGGGAGCGCCGCGCCCAGGTCTGGGAGCAGATGAAGGGCATCGCCGACCGCAGCACCGAGGAGAACCGCAATCTCACGGCCGAGGAGCAGGGCCAGTGGGACGTGATGAGCGAGGAGCTGGACAAGCTCGACGAGCGCATCAAGGCGGCCCTGGACACCGAGCAGCGGGCGAAGGACGCGGACGCCGCGTTCGACCGGCTGCACGGCGGCAAGGGCAGCGGGCCGGGCGACGGCGGCCAGGGCGGCGGGCAGCGTGCTGGTGCCCCGGCCGAGGGCGGTGACGCAGAGCTGCGGTCGTGGATGCGCGGCGAGAGCCGCTCCCGCTTCTTCGACGTCCGCCCCAAGGGCCGCATCGACTGGCGGTCCCTGCAGCAGCGTGCGCTCACCGTCGGCGCGGCCACCGGCGGCGGCGACACCGTGCCCACCACGTTCTACGACCGGCTGGTGCAGCACCTCATCCAGAACTCGGCGATCATGCAGTCGGGTGCGACGATCCTCAACACGGACGGCGGCGAGACCATCCAGGTCCCGAAGACCACCGCCCACAGCTCGGCGTCGATCGTCACCGAGGGCCAGCCCATCGGCGAGTCCGACCCGGCCTTCGGGCAGGTCGAACTCAACGCGTTCAAGTACGGCGCGCTGATCCAGGTCAGCCGCGAACTGCTCGACGACTCCGGCGTGGACCTGGAGGGCTACCTCGCCATGCAGGCCGGCCGGGCGCTCGGCAACGCCTTCGGGGCGCACGCCATCACCGGAACCGGCTCCAGCCAGCCCCGCGGCGTCGTCACCGACGCCACCGTGGGCGTCACGGGCGGAACCGGCGTCGGGGGCGCCTTCACCTCGGACAACATCATCGACCTGTTCTTCTCGGTGATCGCGCCGTACCGCAAGTCCCCTGCCGCGATCTGGATGATGGCGGACAGCTCGATCGCTGCCGTCCGCAAGCTGAAGGACACCACCGGTCAGTACATCTGGCAGCCGGGCCTGCAGGCCGGCGTCCCGGACACCATCCTCGGCAAGCCGGTCCTGACCGAGCCCAACGTGGCCGCGGTCGCCACCGGCGCGAAGTCCGTGGTCTTCGGCGACATGTCGCAGTACTTCGTCCGCCTCGCGGGCGGCGTCCGCTTCGAGCGGTCCGACGACTTCGCCTTCAACACCGACCTGGTCACCTTCCGCGCGCTGATGCGCGCCGACGGGGCCCTCGTCGACCTCACCGGAGCCGTGAAGACGTACCAGGGCGCCGGCAGCTGAACTGGAGACGCGGCGCGGGCACCCGCCGGGGCC
>NZ_JBHJUW010000049.1:0-54929 GCF_042268205.1 Streptomyces sp. NPDC056160 | reverse complement strand
GGGTCACCGGCGCCCGCGCGCTGCTGCCGGTGACTTACTTGTTCAGCCCCGCGTACAGCGGGTGCTTGTCGGCCAGGGCCTTCACCCGGGCCTTGAGGGCCTCGGCGTCGTAGGACGGCTTCAGCGCCTCGGCGATCACGTCCGCGACCTCGGCGAAGTCCTCGGCCGCGAAGCCTCGGGTGGCCAGGGCCGGGGTGCCGATGCGCAGTCCGGAGGTGACCATCGGCGGCCTCGGGTCGTTCGGGACGGCGTTGCGGTTGACCGTGATCCCGACCTCGTGGAGGCGGTCCTCGGCCTGTTGGCCGTCCAGCTCCGAGTCGCGCAGGTCCACCAGGACCAGGTGCACGTCCGTGCCGCCCGAGAGCACGTCCACGCCGACCGCCTTGGCGTCCTCCTGGACCAGGCGCTCGGCCAGGATGCGGGCGCCCTCCAGGGTACGCCGCTGGCGCTCCTTGAAGTCGTCGCTCGCGGCGACCTTGAACGCGACCGCCTTGGCGGCGATCACGTGCTCCAGCGGGCCACCCTGCTGACCGGGGAAGACCGCGGAGTTGATCTTCTTGGCGAGTTCGGCCGTGGACAGGATCACACCGCCGCGCGGGCCGCCCAGCGTCTTGTGGGTCGTGGTGGTGACCACGTGGGCGTGCGGCACCGGGTTGGGGTGCAGGCCCGCCGCGACCAGACCGGCGAAGTGCGCCATGTCGACCATCAGGTACGCGCCGACCTCGTCCGCGATCCGGCGGAACGCGGCGAAGTCGAGCTGCCGCGGGTACGCCGACCAGCCGGCCACGATCAGCTTCGGCTTCTTCTCCTTGGCCAGCCGCTCCACCTCGGCCATGTCGACCTGACCGTCCTCGCCCACGTGGTAGGCGACGACGTCGTAGAGCTTGCCGGAGAAGTTGATCTTCATGCCGTGGGTCAGGTGCCCGCCGTGCGCGAGGTTCAGGCCCATGATCGTGTCGCCGGGCTTGAGCAGGGCGAACATCGCCGCCGCGTTGGCCTGGGCGCCGGAGTGCGGCTGCACGTTGGCGTGCTCGGCGCCGAACAGCGCCTTGACCCGGTCGATCGCGATCTGCTCGACCACGTCGACGTGCTCGCAGCCGCCGTAGTAGCGGCGGCCCGGGTAGCCCTCGGCGTACTTGTTGGTGAGGACCGAGCCCTGCGCCTCCATGACCGCGACCGGGGCGAAGTTCTCCGAGGCGATCATCTCCAGCGTGGACTGCTGGCGGCGCAGCTCGGCGTCGACCGCGGCGGCCACGTCCGGGTCGAGTTCGTGCAGGGGCGTGTTGAGAACAGTCATCTGGGTCCCTTTGCTCCTCAGCCGGCGTTCTGCGCGCTGTACTCGTCGGCGGAGAGCAGGTCGGCCGGCTCCTCCGACAGGCGCACCTTGAACAGCCAGCCGCCCTCGAAGGGCGCGGAGTTCACCAGGGACGGGTCGTCCACCACGTCCTGGTTGATCTCGGTGATCTCACCGCTGACCGGGGAGTACAGGTCGGAGACCGACTTGGTCGACTCCAGCTCGCCGCAGGTCTCGCCCGCGGTCACCGTGGAGCCCACCGCCGGGAGGTCGGCGTAGACGACATCGCCGAGCGCGTTGGCCGCGAACTCGGTGATGCCGACCGTCGCCACGCCGTCCTCGGCGGGCGACAGCCACTCGTGCTCCTTGCTGTAGCGCAGCTGCTGGGGGTTGTTCATGGCCTGAATTCTCCTGTACGCGGGGGAGTGCTGGTGAATGAGGGACTGCGCAGGGCGTGCGTGACCGGGGCGATGTGGCCCACGTCACCCCTGACCGGTGACGACGGCGTCACTTCCGCCGCTTGTAGAAGGGCAGCGCCACGACTTCGAGGGGCTCGTGGTTGCCCCGGATGTCCACGCCGACACCGGCCGTGCCCGGCGCGGCGTGCGCGGCGTCGACGTACGCCATGGCGATCGGCTTGCCCAGGGTCGGGGAGGGGGCGCCGGAGGTGACCTCGCCGACGACCTCGCCGCCGGCGACGACGCCGTAGCCCGCGCGCGGGATGCGGCGGCCCTCGCAGACGAGGCCGACCAGGACGCGCGGAGGTGCCTGCTCGGCGCGCTCGGCAGCGGCGAGCAGCGCCTCACGCCCGACGAAGTCCCCCTCCTTCTCGAACTTGACCACCCGGCCGAGCCCCGCGTCGAACGGGGTCAGTTCCTCGGTCAGCTCGTGCCCGTACAGCGGCATGCCCGCCTCCAGGCGCAGCGTGTCGCGGCAGGACAGGCCGCAGGGGACCAGGCCGGCGCTCTCCCCGGCCTTCGTCAGCGCCTGCCACAGCTCCACGGCGTGCTCGGGCTTCACGAACAGCTCGAAGCCGTCCTCGCCGGTGTAGCCGGTGCGTGCGATCAGCGCGGGCACGCCCGCGACCGTGCCCGGCAGGCCGGCGTAGTACTTCAGGCCGTCCAGGTCGGAGTCGGTCAACGACTTGAGGATGCCGGGGGACTCCGGGCCCTGCACGGCGATCAGGGCGTAGGCGTCGCGGTCGTCGCGGACCTCGGCGTCGAAGCCGGCCGCCCGCTCGCTGAGCGCGTCCAGCACCACCTGGGCGTTGGAGGCGTTGGCGACGACCATGTACTCGGTCTCGGCCAGCCGGTAGACGATCAGGTCGTCCAGGATGCCGCCGTCCTCGCGGCAGATCATGGTGTAGCGGGCCCGGCCGACGCCGACGGAGGCGATGTTGCCGACCAGGGCGTGGTTCAGCAGGGCGGCCGCCTGCGGGCCGGTCACCGTGATCTCACCCATGTGGGACAGGTCGAAGAGACCGGCCTTCGTGCGCACGGCGACGTGCTCGTCGCGCTCGGAGCCGTAGCGCAGCGGCATGTCCCAGCCGGCGAAGTCGGTCATCGTCGCGCCGAGCGAACGGTGCACCGCGTCGAGTGCGGTACGGCGGAGCGGACGGGACGCGGAACTGCTCATCGGTCGGTCTCCCAGGAAGGAACGGGCGAGGACAGGTCGGGTGTCCTCCCCATCTGTCATCGGAACCTGAGAGGTTCGCCATGACCGCCGTCGGACGGACGGGCACGGCTTGCACCTTGGGTGGAGCCACTGCGGCAGCGGCCCGCTTTTCAGATGTGCCTCGCCCGCGCGGTACGGGGCCTGAGAGATTCAAGGGAGGGACTTGCTCCTTCGGCGCCCCGGGCAGACGTACTGCCGGGGACTCTCCCGCGCGGATTCAAGCGGCCGGTATGCAGTTGGCGCGGACATCATCGCACGCCCGGACTCTTCGCGGCAGGCCGGATCTGTAACCGGCCTGTGGCAGAACGCGCACGCAAACGGCAGACACCGCGTATTACCTTCTCTTTGCACTCAAGGGGGAGGTGAACCGTCACCACCCCGGGGAGGACGATGACGGTGAACAGGACAGCGCCGGCGTACGCGACGACCCGGGCCCTCGCCCTGCCGGCACGGCCGACGGCCGCCGGCCGCGCCCACCGCGGCGAGCGCACCGCGCCCGTCGTCCGCGACCTGCGGCAGCGGGCCGGCCGCACCCCGCACGCCCTGCTCTTCGGCCCCCGCGACCTGGTCGTGGTCACCGGCCTGCCCGGCAGCGGCAAGACCACGCTGATGCGCCGCGCGGCCCGCGGCGCGCGGATCGACTCCGAGGACACCCGCGACCGCTGGGACGCCCGCCTGGCCGGCCGCCTCCCGTACGCCCTGTACCGCCCCCTGGTCCGCCTCGCCCACTACGCCGCGCTGCGCCGCGCCCTGCGCACCGGCGAGGGTGTCGTGGTCCACGACTGCGGCACCCAGGCCTGGGTCCGCGCCTGGCTCGCCCGCACCGCCCACCGGCGCGGCGGCGCCCTCCACCTGCTGCTGCTGGACGTGGCGCCCGCCGCCGCCCTCTGCGGCCAGCGCGAGCGCGGCCGGGGCGTCTCCCGCTACGCCTTCCTGCGCCACCGCAGGGCCACGGCCCGCCTGGTCGCCGCCGTGGAGCGCGGTGAGCTGCCCCGGGGGTGCGACGCGGCGGTCCTGCTGGACCGGGAGGCGGCGGCCGGTCTGCGGCGGATCGGGTTCACCGGCCCGCCCGGCGACGGCACCCGTTAGCCTTTCGGTCACAGCAGTGGTTCCCAGCAGGCGGTAGGCAGATGGACTTCCCGGCGGACTTCTCCGCGGACTTTCCGGGGGACTTCCCGGCACAGGCGCACCCCCACCCGCACGGCGGGTGGCCCGGCAACGAACTGGAGGAAGTGCTCTCCGCCGCCCTCGGCATCCCGACGGCCGGCGGCCGGATCATCGAGGTCCTGGGCCGCAGCTTCCTGTGGGTCCCGCTCCCGAGCGGCGGCGGCCCGCACAGCGGCTCGCTCGACCTGCCCACCCTGGAGATCGAGGGCCAGGCCTACGTACCGGTCTTCAGCTCCGAGGAGCAGCTGCGCCAGGTCGCCGGCCACCACATGGCGTTCACCGTCGCGCCCGCCGTCGAGTTCGCGCGGGGACTGCCCGCCCAGGTCGGCATCGCGCTGAACCCGGACGGCGTGGCCGGTCTCCCGCTGCCCCCGCAGGCCGTGGCGGAACTGTGCCGGGCCGGGCGCACCGAACTGGACGGCCCCGCCGGCGGCGGCCGGGTCCGCCTCTACGAACCCGACTGGCAGGACGACCCGGTGGACTTCCTGTCCGCCGCCGGTACCGAGTTCGCCGCCACCGGCGTGGTCCGCACCGCCCGCCGCTGCCTGGCCGCCGTCGAGACGGCCGACCCGGTCATGTTCGTCGGGGTCGAGCTGTCCCAGTGGGACGACGACCTGCGCAGCCGCCCGCTGGACGCGCTGGGCCGCGCCCTGGCCAAGGCGCCCACCCCCTGGCCGGTCAACCTCGTCCTCCTGGACATCACGGACGACCCGGTGGCCGAATGGATGCGCGAAAGGGTCCGGCCGTTCTACGAGTCGGGTCACTGAGGCACCCCGTGCGGGCGTCGCGGCCCGACCCGCGCCGCCGCACCGCGGGGACGGGCCCGGCCGAGCGCGCCCGCCGTCCCGCGACCACGGCACGCACCGCGCCCCACGGGCGGCCTTAAGCTAGTGCTGCGGCCGGAAAGGTCCACCGGCTCGCGACGCCCGGCACGGTACCTCGCCGCGTTGTCGCATCACCCGAGTACGTCCAGTACGCGGGCGATGCTCCGCCTTGCGAGGCACCCCACCGGACGCCGCGAGTCATCGGCAAACCTTTCCGGCCACAGCACTGGGCCCTGCCTCGCCTTCCCGTCCGACCCGCGCGCCGGGCGGACGACGGGAAGGCGACGACAGGACCCAGGTCCACAGCTCGGTCGGAGCACGACGAAGGGGCGGTAGAAGGTGAGCGCCAGCGGCACCACGGCCGGGCACGTGGAGCAGATGCTCCGCCAGGTGACACCCGGGCGGTACGACGCCTACGAGGCGCTGCTGCGCACCCTCGCGACCCCCTCCTCCGGCCAGGTCTGGATGCTGCTGTGGCACGGCCAGGCCGGTTCCCCCGACGCCCAGTACGGCCACATGGAGGTCGACGGCCACGGCTACGCGCCCTGTGTCACCTCCGCCCAGGAGCTGTCGGCGAGCGGCTGGATGCGCTCCTACGAGGTGGTCGACGGGCTCGACGTCGCCCGCACCCTCTACCCCGACCACTACGGCCTCTGGCTCAATCCGCACGCCCCGGGCGGCGGCGTCGGCATCCCCTGGCTGGACCTGCGCCGCATGGCCGAGGGCCTGGACCGCCAGCCCGCCGGGCCGCTGCGGCTGTCCGAACCGGCCGTCGAGATCCCGCAGTTCTACGCGCTGCTCACCCAGGCCGCCCACCGCACCCCCGCGCTGCGCTCGCTGCGCCGCGCCTGGGTGCAGCCCGCCGTCGGAGCGCCGTACCTGGCCATCGGCCTGGACGTGTACGACACCTCGCCGCAGGCCGTCGACTCGGTGCGGGCGATGATGCAGCAGTCCATGACGGCCGTCCCGGACGGGCTGCCGGTCTCGACCGTGGTGATGTCGGACGAGTTCGACCCCGTGGCGATGTGGCTGCGCGCCAACTCCCGCCCGTTCTACGACCGCGAGGCGCACGCGGTGGCCGGCCCCCCGGCGGTGGGCGGGTACGGCTACCCGCCGGCCGGTCCCGGACACTGATCCGGAACCGCACGCTCCGCCCGGCGGTGATCGAGGGACCAGGAGCCCGTCTGCGCGCGTAGATGAGGGCGGAAGGTCCGATTCTGCGGGAGAAAGACCCAACTGGCCCGCGTCCGCCCCCCGTTACCCAACGTCCGGATAACGGAACCCCCCTACCCGCATCACGTTTGCGCATCCTTTCACCGTCAAGTCTGGCAACGGATCGCCTGCGCGTTGAAGACTCCCGCAACAAGGGGCGTTCGCCCCTGTGTACGACGGACTGACGATGCCGCCACAGCGGCAAGTGCGGGCCGGCTACCGCCGGTTGAGAGGGGTCCCTGCCTAATGACGGCACCATTGCACGAGCCGACCGCCGAAGCGGCCCCCAGCGCGGCCGATGAAGCGGCGGTGGCCACCACGGGCGCCAAGGCCGTCCAGGGCCGCTCCCTGGGGCGGATCGCCTGGGAGCGGCTGAAGCGGGACAAGCTCGCCCTGACGGGCGGTGTGGTCGTGCTCGTCCTCATCCTGGTCGCGCTGCTCGCGCCGGTGCTCGCGAAGCTGATCGGGCAGGACCCGAACGCCTACCACGAGAACCTGATCGACCCGCTCTTCGGCACGCCCACCGGGTCCCTGGGCGGCATCGGCGGCGACCACCTCCTGGGCGTCGAACCGGTCAACGGCCGTGACATCTTCGCCCGCATCCTCTACGGCGCGCAGATCTCGCTCCTGGTCGGCTTCCTTTCCGCCTTGGTCGCGGTGGTGCTCGGCACGGTCCTCGGTATCCTCGCGGGCTTCTTCGGCGGCTGGGTGGACGCGACCATCAGCCGTGTCATGGACGGCCTGCTCGCCTTCCCGCAGCTGCTCTTCATCATCGCGCTCGTCTCGGTCATGCCCAGCGACATGCTGGGTCTGACCGGCTCCAGCGTGCGCGTGTTCGTGATGATCCTGGTCATCGGTTTCTTCGGCTGGCCCTACATCGGCCGCGTGGTGCGCGGCCAGACGCTCTCGCTGAGGGAACGCGAATACGTCGAGGCGGCGCGGTCGCTGGGCGCGGGGCGGTTCTACATCCTGTTCAAGGAGCTGCTGCCCAACCTGGTCGCGCCCATCATCGTGTACACGACGATGATGATCCCGACGAACATCCTCACCGAGGCGGCACTCAGCTTCCTGGGCGTGGGCGTCAAGCCTCCGACGGCGTCCTGGGGACAGATGCTGTCGAGCGCGATCGACTACTACGACTCGGACCCCATGTACATGGTGATCCCCGGCGTGGCGATCTTCATCACCGTCCTTGCCTTCAATCTCTTCGGCGACGGCGTGCGCGACGCGCTGGACCCCAAGGGCTCCCGCTGAACCGCCGTAACCAAGCGACCCGTGGCGCATGCACGGGGTCTCTCATCTATTCCGGAGGAACCGAGATCGTGACTACCCAACGCACCTCAGGGCGGCGCAAGCAGGCACTGGCCGCTGCGGCCGTGGTCGCAGGGCTGCTGACCACGGCGGCGTGCGGCGGCGGAGGCGGCGGCGACTCGAAGAGCGGCGCCGCCGGCTTCGACGCGGCGAACAACAAGGTCGTCAACGCCGCGAAGGTCAAGAAGGGCGGCGAGCTGAAGTTCGCCGGCGCCCAGGACGCCGACTCGTGGGACACCACACGCGGTTACTACGGCTTCATGTGGGACTTCTCGCGCTACTACAGCCGTCAGCTGCTCACCTACTCGACCGCGCCGGGCGCCGGGGGCGCCAAGCTCACGCCGGACCTGGCGGCGGACATGGGCAAGGTCACCGACGGCGGCAAGACGTACACGTTCACCCTGCGCGACGGGATCACCTGGGAGGACGGCAAGCCGATCACCTCCAAGGACCTCAAGTACGGCATCGAGCGCGTCTGGGCGCAGGACGTCCTGTCCGGCGGCCCGATCTACCTCCAGCAGGCGCTCGACCCCAAGAAGTCCTACCCGGGCCCGTACAAGGACAAGGCCGCCGACCACCTGGGCCTGAAGGCGATCGACACGCCGGACGACAAGACGATCGTCTTCCACCTGCCCACGGCGAACTCCGACTTCATCCAGATGCTGGCGCTGACCTCGGCCTCCCCGGTCCGCCAGGACAAGGACACCAAGTCGCAGTACGGCCTGCACCCGTTCTCCTCCGGCCCGTACAAGTTCGAGTCGTACTCCCCGGGCAAGAGCCTCGTGCTGGTGCGCAACACCAACTGGAAGGCGTCCTCGGACCCCGTCCGCAAGGCGTACCCGGACAAGGTCTCGCTCAAGCTCTTCACCAACGCCAACGACCTGGACCAGCGCCTGATCAACGGCGACTACGACCTGGACCTCAGCCAGACCGGTCTGTCCCCGCAGGGCCGCCAGATCGCCCTGAAGCAGCACAAGGGCAACCTGGACAACCCGGTCTCCGGCTTCATCCGCTACGCGGTCTTCCCGCAGAGCGTCAAGCCGTTCGACAACGAGCACTGCCGCAAGGCCGTGATCTACGGCGCCGACCACGTGTCGCTGCAGACCGCGCGCGGCGGCCCGATCGCCGGTGGTGACATCGGCACCAACATGCTCCCGCCGTCCGTCGCCGGTGGCGAGGGCCAGAAGTACGACCCGTACCAGCTCGCCGGGGCGGGCAAGAACGGCGACGCCGCCAAGGCCAAGGAAGAGCTGAAGGCCTGCGGTCAGCCGAGCGGCTTCAAGACCACCATCGCGGTCCGCAACAACAAGCCGGTCGAGGTGGCCACCGCCCAGTCCCTGCAGGCGTCGCTGAAGAAGGTCGGCATCACCGCCGACATCTACCAGTACGACGGCTCGCAGACCGCCGGCATCATCGGCAGCCCCTCGAACGTGGCGAGCAAGAAGTTCGGCATCATCATCATGGGCTGGGGTCCGGACTTCCCGACCGTCCAGGGCTACGGCGTGCCGCTGTGGGACAGCCGCTACATCCTGCAGAGCGGCAACAACAACTACGCCCTGATCAAGGACAAGTCGGTCGACGGCCTGTTCGACCAGTACAACACCACGCTGGACGAGGCGAAGAAGTCGCAGCTCGCCACCCAGATCAACCACAAGGTCATGGAGGGCGGCTACTACCTGCCCTTCACCTTCGAGAAGCTGCTCAACTGGCGCTCCACGCGCCTGGGCAACGTGTACACGACGAACGCGTACAGCGGGTACTACGACTTCGTCAACCTCGGCCTGACCTCCACGAAGTAAACCCGGCACACCCGCCGAACGGCACGAAAGGCAGGTGAAGGCCGGCGCGGCGTGAGCGCGGTCCCGCCGGAAGATCTCCGGCGGGCCGCGGTCCGCGGCGGGCCGTAAGCTGTGCTCGCTTACCTCATCAGGCGGCTGTTCGCCGCCGCAGTGATGCTGGTGGTCATCATCGTGGTGGTCTTCTGCATCTTCTTCCTCGTCCCCAAGTGGGCGGGCGTCGACATCGCCCTGAGCTTCGTGGGCAAACAGGCCGACCCGGCCGCCATCGAGGGGGTCCGGCAGAAACTGGACCTGGGCGCCCCGGTCTACACCCAGGTCTGGCACTTCTTCCAGGGGATCTTCGCGGGCCGCACCTACTCGGGCGGTGGCAGCGTCACCCACTGCCCCGCGCCGTGCTTCGGCTACTCCTTCAAGAGCGAGCAGGCCATCTGGCCGGTGCTGACCGACCGCTTCCCGGTGACGCTGGCCCTCGCGCTCGGCGCCGCGGTGCTGTGGCTCGTCTTCGGAGTCGCCGCCGGCGTGCTCTCCGCCCTCAAGCGGGGCAGCATCTGGGACCGCAGCGCGATGGTCGTCGCCCTGAGCGGCGTCTCGCTGCCGATCTACTTCACCGGCATGCTCTCCATGGCGATCTTCGTCTTCGGACTGAAGCTGTTCAAGGGCCAGTACGTGCCGCTCAGCGAGAGCTTCACCGGCTGGTTCGGCGGCATGATCCTGCCCTGGATCACCCTCGCCTTCCTCTACGCCGCGATGTACGCGCGCATCACCCGGGCCACCATGCTGGAGGTCCTCGGCGAGGACTACATCCGCACCGCCCGCGCCAAGGGCCTGCGCGAGCAGACCGTCATCGGCAAGCACGCCATGCGCTCGACGATGACGCCGATCCTGACCATGCTCGGCATGGACCTCGGCGCCCTGATCGGCGGCGCGATCCTGACCGAGACGACGTTCAGCCTGCCCGGCCTCGGCCAGGCCGTGCTCAACGGCATCAGGAACCAGGACCTGCCCATCATCCTGGGCGTCACCCTGATCACCTCGCTCGCGGTGCTCATCGCCAACCTCGTGGTGGACGTCCTGTACGCCGTGATCGACCCCCGAGTGAGGCTCGCATGACCGACCTCAGCAAGACGGGAGCCGCCGTGGGCGAGCCCACCGCCGCCTCGGCCGCCCCGAGCGCCTTCCTGGAAGTGCGCGACCTGAAGGTGCACTTCCCCACCGACGACGGTCTGGTCAAGTCCGTCGACGGGCTCAGCTTCACGCTGGAGAAGGGCAAGACCCTCGGCATCGTGGGCGAGTCCGGCTCCGGCAAGTCGGTGACCTCGCTGGGCATCATGGGCCTGCACACCGCCGGCCAGTACGGCAAGCGCAAGGCGCAGATCTCCGGCGAGATCTGGCTGGACGGCACCGAGCTGCTGTCCGCCGACCCCGACCACGTGCGCAAGCTGCGCGGCCGGCAGATGGCGATGATCTTCCAGGACCCGCTCTCCGCGCTGCACCCGTACTACACGATCGGTCAGCAGATCGTGGAGGCGTACCGCATCCACCACGACGTCGACAAGAAGACCGCGCGCAAGCGTGCGGTCGAGATGCTCGACCGGGTGGGCATCCCGCAGCCGGACAAGCGCGTGGACAACTACCCGCACGAGTTCTCCGGCGGTATGCGCCAGCGCGCGATGATCGCGATGTCGCTGGTCAACAACCCCGAACTGCTCATCGCGGACGAGCCGACCACCGCCCTGGACGTCACCGTCCAGGCGCAGATCCTCGACCTCATCCGGGACCTGCAGAAGGAGTTCGGCTCCGCGGTCATCGTCATCACCCACGACCTGGGCGTCGTCGCCGAACTCGCCGACGACATCCTGGTGATGTACGGCGGCCGGTGCGTCGAGCGCGGTCCGGCCGAAGAGGTGTTCTACGAGCCCCGCCACCCCTACACCTGGGGGCTGCTCGGCTCGATGCCGCGCCTGGACCGGGAGCAGCAGGAGCGGCTCATCCCCGTCAAGGGGTCCCCGCCCTCCCTGATCAACGTCCCCTCCGGCTGCGCCTTCAACCCGCGCTGCCCGTACGCCGACGTACCCAAGGACAACGTGACCCGCACGGTGCGCCCCGAGCTGACCGATGTGGGCGGCGGGCACTGGGCCGCCTGCCACATGTCGCAGGAGCAGCGGGAGCGGATCTGGACCGAAGAGATTGCGCCGAAGCTGTGAGCGAGAACGCCAAGGACAAGGCAGTGGGCATCCCTGCGCAGAGCGACGGCGACGAGGCCGCGGCGAAGGCCGGGGCGACCGGCACGGCCACCCTCACCAAGGAGGCCGCGCCCGGCGAGGTCCTGCTCAAGGTGAGCGGGCTGCAGAAGCACTTCCCCATCAAGAAGGGGCTGCTGCAGCGTCAGGTCGGCGCCGTGCGCGCCGTGGACGGGCTCGACTTCGAGGTGCGCTCGGGTGAGACCCTCGGTGTCGTGGGCGAGTCCGGCTGCGGCAAGTCGACGATGGGCCGGCTGATCACGCGGCTGCTCGAACCCACCGCGGGCCGGATCGAGTTCGAGGGCAAGGACATCACGCACCTCGGGGTCGGCGGGATGCGCCCGATGCGCCGCGACGTGCAGATGATCTTCCAGGACCCGTACTCGTCGCTGAACCCGCGCCACACCATCGGCACCATCGTCGGCGCCCCCTTCCGGCTCCAGGGCGTCGAGCCCGAGGGCGGGATCAAGAAGGAGGTGCAGCGGCTGCTGTCGGTGGTCGGGCTCAACCCCGAGCACTACAACCGCTACCCGCACGAGTTCTCCGGCGGCCAGCGCCAGCGCATCGGCATCGCCCGCGCGCTCGCGCTCAAGCCGAAGCTGGTGGTGGCGGACGAGCCGGTCTCCGCGCTCGACGTGTCGATCCAGGCGCAGGTCGTCAACCTGCTCGACGACCTCCAGCAGGAGCTGGGCCTGACGTACGTGATCATCGCGCACGACCTGTCGGTCGTCCGGCACGTCTCGGACCGGATCGCGGTCATGTACCTCGGCAAGATCGTCGAGCTGGCCGACCGGGACGCCCTCTACAAGGCGCCGATGCACCCGTACACCAAGGCGCTGATGTCCGCGGTGCCGATCCCGGACCCGCGGCGCAAGAACGCCAAGAGCGAGCGCATCCTGCTCCAGGGCGACGTGCCCTCGCCGATCTCCCCGCCGAGCGGCTGCCGCTTCCACACCCGGTGCTGGAAGGCGACGGAGGTCTGCCGCACGACCGAGCCGGAGCTCAAGGAGCTGAAGCCCGGTCAGCGGGTGGCCTGCCACCACCCGGAGAACTTCGCGGACCAGGCACCGCAGGACACGGTGCTGCTGTCGGCCGCGAAGGAGGCGGCGGAGCTGGTCTCCGAGGAGGTCCTGGCCAAGTCCGCCGAGACCTCGGCGGCGGTCGCGGCGGAGGTCACGGAGGCGGCGGGGGCCACGACGGAGCCTGAGCCGGGGGCTTCCACCGAGCCCGCGGAGGGCGCCCCCGAGTCCGCCGAAGCCGGCGCCGAGCCCGCGGCTCAGGCCGGTGAGCCGGCCGACGGCGCCGCGGAACCCGCGCAGCCGGCCAAGACGGCCACGGCGAAGGCAGCCAAGACGGCGCAGACAGCCAAAACGGCCACGGCCAAGACAGCGAAGACGGCGAAGACGGCCAAGTCCGCGAAGACGGCGAAGACCGCCGGGCCCGCGAAGGCCGCCAAGTCCGCGAAGGCTGCCAAGTCGGTCAAGTCCGTGAAGCCGGCGAAGGCCGCCGAAGCCGCCGTCCCGAAGGACGTGGACAGCGGCGCGGGCGCGGACGCGGGCGACGCGGAGCGTCAGGAGTCAACCGACGACTGAGGCGTGACGACTTGGCAAAGTCATGCTCATGACCGAACGGGAGAGCGCAGAGTCGTCCCTGTCCGTGTGATCCACTGATCCACGCGCGAAGGGACGACTTCATGGCACTCTCCCGTTCGGCACGTCTGGGGGCCGTCGCGACCGCGGCGGCCTCCTTCCTCGCGATCGCCGCCTCCTCGGCCCCCACCCACGGTGCCCCGGGCATCGGCGACTCGTACTTCCCCCAGCTGGGCAACGGCGGCTTCGACGCCCGTCACTACGCCCTCGACATCGCCTACAACCCGGACACCGACCGCCTCGACGGGCGCACCACCCTCACCGCCCGTGCCACCGAGAACCTGTCCTCCTTCGACCTGGACCTGCAGAAACTGGAGGTCACCCGGGTCGAGGTGAACGGCAGAGCCGCCCACTTCACGCGTGACGGCGACGAACTGCGCATCACCCCGCGCGGGGTCCTGCACAAGAACCGCACCTTCACGGTCACCGTCACCTACGGCGGCATACCCGAGCCGCTCAGCGGCCCCATCGTCTTCGGATCCCAGTACGGCTGGATGAAGACCGAGGACGGCGTCTTCGTCGCGTGCGAACCCAACGCCGCCTCCACCTGGTTCCCCTCCAGCGACCACCCCTCCGACAAGGCCACCTACGACATCCGGATCAAGGCGCCCAAGGGCCTGACCGGCGTCTCCAACGGCCGGCTCGTCTCGACGTACGACAAGGGCGGCTCGACGTACACGCACTGGCGCGAGAGCCGGCCGATGGCGAGCTACCTGGCGACCGCCACGATCGGCAAGTTCGACGTGCGCACCGGCCGGACCCCCGGCGGCACCCCGATGTACGTGGCCATCGACCCGAAGCTGAAGAACAGCAACAAGGTCGACGTGTACGCGGTGACCGCCGCCGCCACCGACTACTGGTCGCAGGTCTTCGGGCCGTACCCGTTCGAGGAGACCGGCGCGATCGTCGACGACATGCCGCAGGCCGGGTTCTCGCTGGAGGTCCAGAGCAAGCCCGCCTACTCGGCCGTGCGCAGCGAGTCGACCATCGTGCACGAACTGGCCCACCAGTGGTTCGGCGACTCGGTGTCGGTGAAGCACTGGAAGGACATCTGGCTCAACGAGGGCTTCGCCACCTACGCCCAGTGGCTGTGGGCCGAGCACAAGGGCACCCGCTCGGCGCACGACTCCTTCCGCGCCGCGTACGACTCCATCGCGGCCGACGACTCCTTCTGGCAGATCAGGCCCGCCGACCCGCAGCGCGACACCATGTTCGCCGACGCGGTCTACGACCGGGGCGCCATGACCCTCCAGGCGCTGCGCGAACGCATCGGCGACACAGCGTTCTTCCGGCTGCTGCCCGCCTGGACGACACTGCACCGCTACGGCAACGCGCAGACCGCCGACTTCGTCCGTCTCGCGGAGCAGGTCTCCGGGCAGCGGCTCGGCGACTTCTTCCACACGTGGCTGTACACCCAGGGCAAGCCCGCGCTGTAGGGGACAGGGGCCTCGTGCGGCGGGGCCCGTACCGCGCCCTGAGTAAGAATGTGGGGTGCTTCAGCAACTGTTCAGCCCCTCCGTCCAGCACACGGTCGACGTCATCGGCATCTTCGTGTTCGCCATCTCCGGCGCGCTGCTGGCCGTACGCAAGAACTTCGACGTCTTCGGCATCGCCGTGCTCGCCGAGGTCACCGCGCTGGGCGGGGGGCTGTTCCGGGACATCGTCATCGGGGCCGTGCCGCCGGCCGCCTTCACCGACCTCGGGTACTTCCTCACCCCGCTGATCGCCACGCTGGTGGTCTTCTTCCTGCACCCGCACGTGGAGCGCATCCAGCGGGCGGTCTACGTCTTCGACGCGGCGGGCCTCGGCCTGTTCTGCGTCTCCGGAACGACCAAGGCGTACGACTACGGGCTCGGCCTCACCTCGTCGGCGACCCTGGGACTGGCCACCGCCGTGGGCGGCGGTGTGCTGCGCGACGTGCTGGCCAACGAGGTGCCCTCACTGCTGCGCTGGGACCGCGACCTGTACGCGGTCCCGGCGATCGTCGGCTCCACCATGGTGGTGCTGTGCATCCACTACGCCGTGCTGACGCCGGTCACCAGCGGGTTCGCGGCGGTCACGGCTTTCGCGCTCCGCCTGCTCGCGATGCGGTACCACTGGCGAGCTCCGCGGGCGTGGAACCGGCGTTCGACCGTCCGTGAGGAGTAGGCGGGGTCACGGTGTGCCCGCCGTGGCCGGCCTTGCGGCTCATCTCCACGGTCAGCCAGCGGAACGCCGTCGGCACCTGGGGCCGCCACAGTGCCATGCTGTGCCCGCCCGCGCTGCGCGGCAGGAAGACCACGTGCACGGTCGTCGGAGGCTTCGCGATCTGCTCCAGCGCCACTCCGGCCTGGTAGCCGTCGCCGGCCTCGCCGGAGAGGTAGAGCGCGACGCGCGGCGGCTTGCGGTACTTCTTCAGCAGTACGTAGGGGTTGTTCGCCCGGCGCAGGGCGGGGCTCTGCGCGGCCAGCGAGGCGCTCTCGCCGATCGGGTCGTTGTAGCCGGACAGGCTCACCGCGGCCCGGTAGCGGTCGGGGTGGGCGACGACGAGCTTGGCCGCGCAGTGGGCGCCGGCCGAGTAGCCCGCCGCGGCCCAGCCGTCGGGCGCGGACCGGGCGCGGAAGTTGTCGGTGATCATCTTCGGTACGTCGATGCTCAGCCAGGTGTCCGCGTTGACCGTGCCCGGGATGTTGGCGCAGCCCGTGTCGGCCTTCGCGATCACGTTGGTGCGCGGCGAGACCAGGATGAACGGGGCGACCTGTCCGCTGCGCATCAGCGGTTCGAGCTGCTCGTGCACCTTCAGTGAGCCGAACCACGCCTTGGCCGAGCCGGGGTAGCCGGACAGCAGCTCGACGACGGGGAACTTCTTGCCGCGGTAGGCCGGCTCGTCGTACTGCGGCGGCAGCCAGACGTAGACCTCGGCGCTGACCCCGGATACCCGGCCCTTCAGCTGGGTGACCCTGACCCCGCCAGCCGCGTGCATGCGGGGCCCGTCGGCCTGTGAGAACTTCTGCTCGACCTTGGGCAGCTTGCGGTAGGCGATGCCGCCGGTGCCGTCGGCGCCGAGGTCGGCGGCCTGCTGCACGTGGTTGCCGGTGCCGAGCAGGTCGGACCAGTTGTCGTACAGGTTGTTGGAGTTGTTCACCAGGACGAAGACCAGGGTGATGGCGGTGGCCTGGGCGAACAGCAGCATCAGTGCCCGCAGGGCGGCGCGCAGCGCCTTGGGGCCCTTGGTCCGCGTCCACAGGGCGAACGGCAGGACCAGGGCCACCACGGCCAGCGCGATGGTGGTGTACAGGAACGGAGTCCCGGTGAGGCTCATGTCCCCGTAGAGGGAAAACAGGGGCTTCGGGTTTACGGACGAGTACGGACACTTACCGAGAAATTGCCTGGCGTTCACGCAGTGGAAGGCGCCCGTCACGCAGCCGTCATATCAAAAGCTACCGCTTAGTAGTTACCTGTTGTACCGTTCCCCTATGCCAGATGCAGCCTCCGCCCCGGCCGTGCGGGCCTCGATCGGCGACAGCGAGTTCGACCGGGACACCGCGGTCACCCGGCGTGCCCCGGGCGTCTACGACACCGACCTCTCCGCCGGCTGGACCATCATCAACGCCGTCAACGGCGGTTATCTGCTGGCCGTCCTCGGCCGCGCGCTCGCGGACGCCCTGCCGCACCCGGATCCGTTCACGATCTCCGCGCACTACCTGACCGCCTCGCAGCCCGGCCCGGCCGTCGTGCGCACCGAGGTGGTCCGCACCGGCCGCACCCTCTCCACCGGCCAGGCCTCGCTCTTCCAGCGCGGCGAGGACGGCACCGAGGTGGAACGCATCCGGGTTCTCGCCTCCTACGGCGACCTGGACGCGCTCCCCGACGACGTCCGCACCACGGCCGAGCCGCCCGCGATCCCGCCCCTGGAGCAGTGCTTCGGTGCCGACGACGGACCCGCGCCGGTCGAGGGCGGCTCCGCCATCGCCGACCGCCTGATGCTCAAGCTCGACCCGGCCACCCTCGGCTGGGCGCTCGGCTCGCCGTCCGGCAGGGGCGAGATGCGCGCCTGGTTCGGACTGGCCGACGGCCGCGACGCCGACCCCCTCTCGCTGCTGCTCGCGGTGGACGCGCTGCCGCCGACCGCGTTCGAACTCGGCCTCAAGGGGTGGGTCCCGACCGTCGAGCTGACCGTGCACGTCCGCTGCCGCCCGGCCCCCGGCCCGCTGCGCATCTCGATCACCACCCGCAACCTGGCCGGCGGCTTCCTGGAGGAGGACGCCGAGGTGTGGGACAGCACCGGCCGGCTGGTGGCGCAGTCCCGGCAGCTCGCGCGGGTCAGGCTCGGCTGAGCGTACGCCGCCCCGGCCGGATCGCCGGCCACCCTCGCGTGCCGCACCTCCCGGGCGGGGCGGCCTGCTCCGTGCCCGCGGTGCGGAGCACGGGGTGGCCCTCACTCCCGCCAGTGCCGGCGGCCGATGCTGATCAGCCGCAACTGCCGGGTCGCGAGCCGGGTGACGTGCTCGCGCTCCGCCTCCGGGGCCTCCAGCGCCTCCAGGAAGAGCGAGGCGGTGATCAGCATCTGGTCGACGTACAGATGCGCGAGCATCAGCAGGTCGTCGTCGCTCCACCCTTCGGCCAGGGCGTCCTCGGCCAGTTCCGCCTTGACCTCGCGGGCGAAGCGGGACAGTTGTGCGCGGATCTCCGCGCGCACCGGCTGGACCCCGCCGTGCCGCTCCCGGGCGATGAAACGGACGTGGGCCGGGTACTCGGCCACATGACGGGCGATCAGGTCGACGGCGCGCGCGATGCGTTCATCGCTGTCGTCCGCGGTGGACACCGTGGTCCTGATCAGTGGATGCAGGCTGCCCAGCACCTCCTCGACCAGGGCCACGCCGAGGTCCGCGGTGGAGCGGAAGTGCCGGTAGAAGGCGGTCGGGGCCACCCCGACGGCCCGTGTGACCTCGCGCAGGCCCAGGCTGCTCAGGCTCTGCTCCTCCAGCAGCGTCAGCGCCGCGTCCAGCAGGGCCTGACGGGTCTTCTGCTTCTGGGCCTGCCGGACACCGGGGGTGTGACTCATACCATACAGTTAACAACTGTTCTCTGGAATTTCCAAGCGGTGGGCGGCGCTAGACTGGGTAGTCAGTGAACAACTGTTACCGCAAGCGTCCGCCGGAAGCACCCCCGGCCGGCGCCGAAGGGGGATCGGATCCCATGCTGTTCCTCGTCGCCGCACTGCTGCTGCTCGGTGTCACCCTGGGCACCGTCGCCCACGCGCCGCTCGGCTTCACCGTCGTCGCGGCCGTCGTGATCGCCGTCTGGCTCGCCGTCTTCGCGCTGCGCGAGCGCCACGCCCGCCGTCGCGGCACCTCCCACTGACGCAGCCCGGCCGGCCCGCCCGGCAGGCCCGACGCCCCTCGCACCGTCCCGCCCGGTCCGCCGGCCCCTTCGACCGTCCGTACGACCCAAGGAGCCACCCGCCATGCAGCTCACCGCACCGGCCACGCGCCGCACGGTCACCCGCGACGCCGACGGCATGGCCGTCGCGTCCTTCATCCTCGGCCTGATCGGCCTGCTCGTCCTCAACGTCGTCCTCGGCCCCATCTCCGTCGTCCTGGCGTCGGTGGCCCTGTGGCGCGGCACCGAACGCCGCGGGCGCGCCCTGCTCGGCCTCACCCTGGGCATCGCCGACCTCGTCGTCCTCGTGTCCCTGATGCAGGTGGACCACACGGTGTCCTGGAGCTTCTAGTTCTCCGGAGGTCTTGCCGGGCCCCCGGCCGCCCGGGCGGCGATCCGGCGCGACCTTGCCCCGTGCCCCCCGCCGGGCGCCCCGTAGAATCAGCCTCACCATGGCTTACCTCGACCACGCCGCGACCACCCCCATGCTCCCGGAGGCGGCAGAGGCGCTGACCGCCGCGCTGGGTGTCACCGGCAACGCCTCCTCCCTCCACGCGTCCGGCCGCCGGGCCCGCCGCACCGTCGAGGAGTCCCGCGAAAGCCTCGCCGAAGCACTCGGCGCCCGCCCCAGCGAGGTCGTCTACACCTCCGGCGGCACCGAGGCCGACAACCTCGCCGTCAAGGGCCTGTACTGGTCCCGGCGGGACGCCGACCCCGCACGCACCCGCGTCCTGGCCAGCCCCGTCGAGCACCACGCCGTCCTCGACGCCGTCCACTGGCTCGGCGAGCACGAGGGCGCCACCGTCGAGTACCTGCCGGTCGACTCCTTCGGACGCGTCCACCCCGAGGCCCTGCGCGAGGCCGTCGCCCGCGACCCGGACAATGTGGCCCTGGCCACCGTGATGTGGGCGAACAACGAGATCGGCACGGTGCTGCCGGTCCGTGAACTGGCGGACGTGGCCGCCGAGTTCGGCATTCCGCTGCACGCCGACGCCGTCCAGGCCTTCGGCCAGGTCCCCGTCGACTTCGCCGCCTCGGGACTCGCCGCGATGACCGTCTCCGGACACAAGATCGGCGGACCGTACGGCATCGGCGCGCTGCTGCTCGGCCGCGAGCACACCCCCGTACCCGTGCTGCACGGCGGCGGCCAGGAACGCCATGTCCGCTCCGGCACCCTCGACGCGCCCGCCATCGCCTCCTTCGCCGTGGCCGGCCGGCTCGCCGCCGAGCGGCGCGAACGGTTCGCCCGCGAGATCGGCGCCCTGCGCGACGCGCTGATCACCGCCGTCCGCACGGCGGTCCCCGACGCGATCCTAGGCGGCGACCCGGCACCCGGGGGGCGGCTTCCGGCCAACGCCCACTTCACCTTCCCCGGCTGCGAGGGCGACTCGCTGCTGCTCCTGCTGGACGCCCAGGGCATCGAGTGCTCCACCGGCTCCGCCTGCACCGCGGGCGTCGCCCAGCCCAGCCACGTCCTCCTCGCCACCGGCACCGACCCCGACCTGGCCCGCGGCACCCTCCGCTTCACCCTGGGCCACACCTCCACGCAGGCCGACGTCGACGCGGTCGCCGAGGCCATCGGCCCGGCGGTGGAACGGGCGCGGGCGGCCGGTCTCAGCTGACACCGGGCGGCGGGCTCAGGTGCGCCCGGTGTGCTCGGCGCGGCCGGTGCCCGAGGCGTGCGCGGTGCGCTCGGCCGGTGAGGGGTGCGCGGTGGGCGCGGCGGGTGAGGCGCGCGGGGTGGGCGCGGTGCGCGCGCGGCGCACCAGCCGCAGGTAACGGTCCCAGTCCCAGTACGGCCCCGGGTCCGTGTGGTCGGTTCCCGGCACCTCCACGTGGCCGATGATGTGCTCGCGGTCGACGGGTATGCCGTACCGCCCGCAGATCCCCGCCGTCAGCCGCGCCGAGCCCGCGTACATCGCGTCGGTGAACGACGAGGCCTTCTCCACGAAGCCCTCGTGCTCTATGCCGACGCTCCGCTCGTTGTACTCCCGGTTGCCCGCGTGGAAGGCCACGTCCAGCTCGCGGATCATCTGCGTCACGTGCCCGTCCGCGCGCACGATGTAGTGCGCCGCGGCCTTGTGCCCGGGGTCCTGGAACACCTTCACCGCGCTCGCGTAGCTGCCCTGCGTGACATGGATGACCACCCGGTCGACCGCGTAGTCCTCGGGCCGGTCCGCGCGCCGGTAGTTCGCCGGTGAGGCCGCCACCCACCGGGCTCCTGCGAAGTCCACCGCACCGGCCACCCGCGGTCTGCCCTCGCCCGGCAGGGCCGCCCAGAACCGGGCCAGTTCGTCGTGCCACAGCACCGCACCGCCCGCGACGGCCACCGCCCCGCCCACGAGTACCGCGCGGCGCGCCGGCCACCGCCCCGCGCCGCCGTCCCCGCCGGTCCGCCCGGCCTTCTTCGCCCCCATGCGACCTCCAACGGATATCCGGCAGCCCGGGTTCCCGCACCCCCGTACCCTGGAGGGGCTATGACTGACACCCCGCCGCGTTCCCGCCCCCTCCGCGTCCTCGCCGCCATGTCCGGCGGAGTGGACTCCGCCGTCGCCGCGGCCCGCGCCGCGGAAGCCGGACACGACGTCACCGGCGTCCACCTCGCGCTCTCCGCCAACCCGCAGTCCTTCCGCACGGGCGCGCGGGGCTGCTGCACCATCGAGGACTCGCGCGACGCCCGCCGTGCCGCGGACGTCATCGGCATCCCCTTCTACGTGTGGGACCTCGCCGACCGCTTCCGCGAGGACGTCGTCGAGGACTTCGTCGCCGAGTACGAGGCCGGCCGCACCCCCAACCCGTGCCTGCGCTGCAACGAGAAGATCAAGTTCGCCGCGCTGCTGGACAAGGCGCTCGCCCTCGGCTTCGACGCGGTGTGCACCGGCCACTACGCGAAGGTGATCCTCCGCGAGGACGGCACCCGCGAGCTGCACCGAGCCTCCGACATGGCCAAGGACCAGTCGTACGTCCTCGGCGTCCTCGACGAGAAGCAGCTCGCGCACGCGCTGTTCCCGCTCGGCGACACCGTCACCACCAAGGACGAGATCCGCGCCGAGGCCGAGCGCCGGGGCCTGGCCGTCGCCAAGAAGCCCGACTCGCACGACATCTGCTTCATCGCCGACGGCGACACCCAGGGCTTCCTGGCCCGCCGCCTGGGCAAGGCCGAGGGGGACATCGTCGACGAGTCCGGCGCGGTCGTCGGCTCCCACGAGGGCGCCTACGGCTTCACCGTCGGCCAGCGCAAGGGCCTCAGGATCGGCACCCCGGCCCCCGACGGCAAGCCGCGCTACGTCCTGGACATCTCCCCGGTGACCAACACGGTCACGGTCGGCCCGGCCGCCGCCCTGGACGTCGACGCCCTCACCGCGGTCAAGCCCCGCTGGTGCGGCACCGCCCCGAGCGGCCCCGGCACCTACACCGCCCAGCTCCGCGCCCACGGCGGCGAGACCGAGGTGAGCGCCGAACTCGTCGACGCCACCCTAGAGGTCACCTTCACCGAGCCGGTGCGCGGTGTCGCCCCCGGGCAGGCGATCGTGCTGTACGACGGCACGCGGGTGGTCGGCTCGGCGACGATCGCGACGACCCGGCGGGCGCGGGCCGGCGCGGCCTGACCCGGTCCGGGGTGAGACCGGGGCGGGCCGGGCCGAAGCCGGTCCTACGCCCCGTAGAACTCCGCCAGCACCGGCGCCAGGACCTCCGGCTCCACCGCGTGGGTCTGGCCCTCCAGGACGCGGTACGTGCCCTGGGGGGCCGCACGGGCCACCTGGCGGGCCGCCTCGCGCATCCACGCCGGGCCCGCGTCGCCCGCGGCGGCCAGGACCGGGACCGGGATCGACGCCAGCAGGTCACGGGGGACCGTGCCGTCGCCCATGACCGCGTCGTCGTACGCGAGGGTCGGCGCGACGGCCTCCAGGCCCGGCCACATGGGGGACTGGCGGGCGTTCACGATCATCTGCTCGGCCAGCCCGGTGACGCGCAGGAACAGCTCCACCGCGTCCCCGCGCCGGCCCTCAGCCAGCGCCCGGCCCAGGTCGGCCGAGTAACGCGCGCGCTCCGGGCCGCGGTCCTCGCGCACGTCGAACGGCGGCTCGTACACCGCGACCCGCCGCACCGGCAGCCCGGCCGCCGCCGCCCGCAGGGCCAGCGCTCCGCCCGACGAGACGCCGTAGAGCGCCGCCTCGCCGCCCACGGCGTCGATCACGGCGGCGAGGTCCTCCACCTCGCGCTCCACCGCGTACGGCGTGGTGTCACCGCTCTCCCCGCGGCCGCGGCGGTCGTAGACGACCGCGCCGAACCGCTGCGAGAGCGCCACCGCGAGCGGCGCGACCGTGGCACCCGTCGACATCGCCCCGCTGACCAGGACGACCACCGGGCCGGTGCCGGTGCGCTGGTAGGCGATCGGGGTGCCGTCACGCGAGAGCGTCTTCTTGTCCATGGCCATGAAGACTGTCACGGCGGCGGCGGCTCACCGGGCTACAACACTTCGGCGCCGTAGAAGCACAGGTGGTCCTTGATCTCCGCGACCTCGGGCTTGGGGTCCGGGTAGGCCCACACCAGGTCGGCGGCGCCCGGCACGGACCAGTAGGACGCCGTGCCCTTGAAGGGGCACTCCGTGTGGGTGTCCGAAGGGGTCAGCAGGTCGAGGCGTACGTCCTCGGACGGCAGGTAGTAGCGCGGGGGGCAGCCGGTCTCGCGCAGCACCAGGGGACGGCGGCTCTCCGCCAGGACCTGCCCGCCGTGCACCACGCGCACGTGCTCGTCGCCCTGCTCGATGGTGATCGTGTGTCCTTGGGTCATACAGGGGAAGCGCTCGCGCGCGCGGGGTTCTTCCCGCGCCGTCCACCGTCCTTCCCGCGCGCGGGAAGCCGCCTGGGGCCGCGTACCGTGGGGCGCATGAACATCTGCGTCTTCCTCTCCGCCGCCGACCTCGACGACCGCTACACGCGACCCGCGCGGGACTTCGCCCGGCTGCTGGGCAAGGGCGGGCACAGCCTGGTGTGGGGCGGCTCGGACAGCGGGCTGATGAAGGTCGTCGCGGACGGCGTGCAGGAGGCGGGCGGCCGGCTGATCGGCGTGTCGGTCGACTTCCTGTCGGCCAAGGCCCGGCCCGGCGCCGACGAGATGGTGATCGCGGGCGACCTGGCCGAGCGCAAGAAGCTGCTCCTGGAGAAGGCCGACGCAGTGGTGATCATGGTGGGCGGCACCGGCACCCTCGACGAGGCCACCGAGATCCTGGAGCTGAAGAAGCACGGCCGGACCGGCAAGCCGGTGGTGCTCCTCAACACGGCGGGCTTCTACGACGGCCTGCGCGAGCAGTTCCGCCGGATGGAGGAGGAGGGGTTCCTGCCCCGGCCGCTGGCCGAGCTGGTGTTCTTCGCCGACGAGCCCGCGGGCGCGCTGGCCTACCTGGAGGAGTCGCTCACCGCCCGCTGACCCACGGGTGCGAGCATGGCGGGCATGGCTACACATGTGATCACCGGGGCCGGTTCCGGCATCGGCGCGGCCGTCGCCCGCCGCCTGCACGCGCGCGGGGACGACCTCGTGCTGCACGCGCGCGACGCGGGGCGGGCCAAGGAACTGGCCGCCGGGTTCCCCGGCGCCCGCACCCTGGTCGGCGACCTGGCCGACCCGGACCGGCTCAGCTGGGCGTTCTCGCACCAGACGCTCCCCGACCGGGTGGACTCCCTGCTGCACGTCGCGGGCGTGGTCGACCTCGGTCCGATCGGCGAGCTGACGCCCAGGTCCTGGCACCACCAGCTGAACGTCAACCTGGTCGCCCCCGCCGAGCTGACCCGTCACTTCCTGCCCCAGCTGCGGGCCGCACGCGGCCACGTGGTGTTCGTCAACTCGGGCGCGGGCCTGAGCGCGCACGCCGCCTGGGGGGCCTACGCCGCCTCCAAGCACGGCCTCAAGGCGCTCGCGGACGCCCTGCGCGAGGAGGAGCACGCCGGCGGCGTCCGCGTCACCTCCGTCTACCCCGGCCGCACCGCGAGCCCCATGCAGGCCAAGGTGCACCAGCAGGAGGGCAAGGAGTACGAGCCCGGGAAGTGGATCGACCCCGAGTCCGTGGCGACCAGCATCCTGATGGCCCTCGACCTGCCGCGCGACGCGGAGGTGAACGACCTGACGGTACGACCGGGGCGCTGACCGCCCTCCCTCGTTCCGTACGCTGCTGCGGTGAGCGAAAACAGCCAGTCCGGCTTCGGTGCGGCCACCGGCCTCGGGTCGATGCCCGGCGGGGACGCCCGAGAGGCCGTCAAGACCGTCACCGGAACTTTCGAGGACTTCCCCTTCCTGCCCGAACTGCCCGCGCGGGGCCCGGGCGCCGACATGATCGGGCGCACCGCCGGAATGCTCGTGGAGATGTACGCGCGCGTGGAGCCCAGCGGATGGCGCCTCGGTGACCGGCCGGGGCGGGACACCAGACGGGCGCGGTCCTGGCTGGGCGAGGACCTGGACGCGCTGGAGGAGTTCACGCAGGGGCACCAGGGCGCGCTCAAGGTGCAGGCGGTGGGCCCGTGGACGCTCGCCGCCGCCCTGGAGCTGCGGAACGGCGAGGCGGCCCTGTCGGACCCCGGCGCCTGCCGGGACCTCGCCGCCTCGCTCGCCGAGGGACTGCGGCTGCACCTCGCGGAGGTCCGGCGGCGGGTGCCCGGTGCCCGCCTCGTCCTCCAGCTCGACGAACCGTCGCTGACGGCCGTGCTGCGCGGGCGGGTGCGGACCGCCAGCGGGTACCGCACCCACCGTGCCGTCGACCGGCAGGTCGTGGAGGCCACGCTGCGGGACGTCCTCGCCGCGCACCCCGCGGGCCCCGTCGTGGTCCATTCCTGCGCGCCGGACGTCCCGTTCGCGCTGCTGCGCCGGGCGGGCGCGGCCGGTGTCTCCTTCGACTTCTCCCTCCTCACCGAGCGTGACGACGAGGTGATCGGGGAGGCCGTGGAAGGCGGCACGCACCTCTTCGCCGGTGTCGTCCCGACCACGGACGGCCCATTGTCAGACCCTGCCGGTAGCGTCATGGGTGTCAGAACGCTGTGGCGCAGGCTGGGGCTGCGACCGGGGCTGCTCGCCCAGTCGCTCACCCTCACCCCGGCGTGCGGCCTCGCGGGCGCTTCCCCCGCGTACGCACGCCAGGCGCTCGCCCACTGCGTCCAGGCGGCGAGATCCCTCGCGGACAACCCAGAGTAACGGGAGGACAACACGGTGGCCGGCGACAAGCAGCAAGCGGAAACAGCGGTGCCCGCCGAGGCGCGGGAGGAGCACGCCCGGCTCGCGGAGCAGGTCGAGGAGCACCGCTTCCGGTACTACGTCAAGGACGCGCCTGTCATCGGCGACGCCGACTTCGACCGGCTGCTGCGGTCCCTGGAAGCGCTGGAGGACAAGCACCCCGAGCTGCGCACACCCGACTCGCCGACCCAGAAGGTCGCCGGCTCGTACGCCACGGAGTTCACCGCGGTCGAGCACCGCGAGCGGATGCTCTCCCTCGACAACACCTTCAACGACGACGACCTCGCCGCCTGGACCGACCGCATCGCCAGGGAGCTGGGCGAGCAGGAGTACCACTTCCTGTGCGAGCTGAAGGTGGACGGCCTGGCCGTCAACCTCACCTACGAGCGCGGCCGGCTCACCCGAGCCGCCACGCGCGGCGACGGCCGCACCGGCGAGGACATCACCCCCAACGTCCGTACGATCGCGGAGATCCCCGACCGGCTGCACGGCGAGCGGGTCCCGGACCTCGTGGAGATCCGCGGCGAGGTCTACTTCCCGATGGAGAAGTTCGAGGAGCTGAACGCCCGGCTGGTCGCGGCCGGGGACAAGCCCTTCGCCAACCCGCGCAACGCGGCGGCCGGTTCGCTGCGCCAGAAGGACCCGCGGGTCACCGCCACCCGCCCCCTGCACATGGTGGTCCACGGCATCGGCGCCCTCGAGGGGTACACAGGCCTCACCCGCCTCTCGCAGGCCTACGAGCTGCTGCACACCTGGGGCCTGCCCACCTCCCCGCACAACCGGGTGGTCGACGACCTCGCGGGCGTAAGGGAGTTCATCGCCTACTACGGCGAGAACCGGCACTCCGTGGCGCACGAGATCGACGGCGCCGTCATCAAGCTCGACGAGATCCGCCTCCAGGGCCGGCTCGGTTCCACGGCCCGCGCGCCGCGCTGGGCGATCGCGTACAAGTACGCGCCCGAAGAGGTCAACACCAAGCTGATCGACATCAAGGTGGGCGTCGGCCGCACCGGCCGCGTCACGCCCTACGCACAGGTGGAGCCGGTCACCGTGGCCGGTTCGGAGGTCGAGTTCGCCACCCTGCACAACCAGGAGGTGGTCAAGGCCAAGGGCGTCCTCATCGGCGACACGGTGGTGCTGCGCAAGGCCGGTGACGTGATCCCGGAGATCCTCGGTCCGGTCGTCGACCTGCGCGACGGCAGCGAGCGGGAGTTCGTGATGCCCGCCGAGTGCCCCGAGTGCGGTACGCCGCTGCGGGCCATGAAGGAGGGCGACATCGACCTCCGCTGCCCCAACGCCCGCACCTGCCCGGCCCAGTTGCGCGAGCGCGTCTCCTACCTCGCGGGCCGTCAGTGCCTGGACATCGAGCACTTCGGCGAGGTGGCCGCCGCCGCGCTCACGCGCCCGCTGGAGCCGGCCGACCCGCCGCTGGCCGACGAGGGCGACCTGTTCGGCCTGACCGTGGACAAGCTGCTGCCCATCAAGGCGTACGTCCTCGACCCGGACAGCGGCCTGCCCAAGCGCGACCCGAAGACGGGCGAGGAGAAGGTCGTCACGGTCTTCGCCAACCAGAAGGGCGAGCCGAAGAAGAACACCCTCGCGCTGCTGCAGAACATCGAGGCGGCCAAGGACCGTCCGCTGGCCCGGTTCCTGAACGGGCTCTCCATCCGCCATGTCGGCCCGGTGGCGGCCCAGGCCCTGGCGCGCGAGTTCCGTTCCGTCGAGCGCATCGAACAGGCCACCGAGGAGGAACTGGCCGCCACCGACGGGGTCGGCCCGATCATCGCCGCCGCCCTCAAGGAGTGGTTCGCCGAGGACTGGCACCGCGAGATCGTACGCAAGTGGAAGGCCGCCGGAGTCGCGCTGGAGGACCAGTCCTCGGGCGAGGACGAAGGGCCGCGTCCGCTGGAGGGCCTGACGGTCGTGGTCACCGGCACCCTGGAGCACTTCACCCGCGACGGCGCCAAGGAGGCCCTGCAGAGCCGGGGCGCGAAGGTGACCGGGTCGGTCTCGAAGAAGACCGCTTTCGTCGTGGTGGGGGACAACCCCGGTTCGAAGTACGACAAGGCGATGCAGCTGAAGGTTCCCGTTCTGAACGAAGAGGGTTTCGGGGTACTTCTGGAACAAGGACCGGACGCGGCGGCCGAAGTCGCTCTCCCGACCGGCGAGTAGGGGTTGAAGACCCCTTGTTCGGCGCATACCAGATGCATACGGGTGGCCGGGGCGCATTCGGGCAACCGTCGACGACCGCTGCCCGAGGAAGCGTTCTGCGGCCTACTGTTGAGGGGTGCGCCGCCGTGCCCAGCTGCGGTCGGGGCATCCCCGTGCTCCTGACGAGTACGTGGAAGTGTTTTCCAGCGCGGCCGTGCCCAGCGGACGTCGGGCACCGGGCCGCGTGGCGTGGGCACCGCCGGCTGTGAGAGGGACGGGAATGGAACCGACCGAGAGCGCCGCCCCGCACTCACGGCTGCGCCGGATGACCGGCGCGTGGCGCGGGTACCGGGAGCGGGCGGGGGAGCGTTCGGACACGGACACGTACGCGGGGCGCGCCGGACGACCCGGCGGCGCCACCGGACCGTACCCGGGGACGAGGGCCCGCGCCGCCGCGCGGCCGCCCGGGCCGCGCACGGCGGGGCTGCCGGACGACGAGTCCGATCGGCCGCCGTCCCGGCCGGCCCTGCCCACGGTGGTCGTCGCGGTGGCCGCCCTCGCCCTCGGCGCCGGTTTCTACCGCGCTTTCACCGCCGGGCACGCGCTCTTCCCGTCCGGCACGGCCGGCTGGTCGCTGGCCGTGCTCACCGGCATCATCGTCGGCCACCTGGTCCTGCTCGGCCGGGCCCGCTGGTGGGGCGGCACCGGCTCCGGCGCCGCCCTCACCCTCGCGGTGCTCCTGCTCTACGGCTGGGTTCCGGCCGGCCTGGTCAGCCTGACCGTCGTCGTCCTGGTCGGCATAGCCAGGCGGCACCGCTGGCGCCCCGGCGTGCTGCACGGCGCGGTCGACATCCTCGGCATCGGTGCCGCCGCACTGGTCCTCGGCGCCTTCGGCCGGGTGCCGACCGTGGAGCGGCCCTGGGACCCGGGCACCTGGACCGCGTACACCGCCCCCCAGGTGGTGCTGGTCGCCGCCGTCTACCTCGCGGTCACCCGCGTCCTGCTGTGGTACCTGCACGCCCCGCGCACCGACCCGGTGCCCACCGTCGCCCGCACCGCGCTGGTCAGACAGGGCCTGGTCGCGGTGGCCCTGCTCGGCATCGCACCGCTGGTCTGCGCCGTCGCGGTCGCCGACCCCGTGCTGCTGCCGCTGTTCGCCATCCCGCTCATCGCCCTGGACTCCACCCTCTGGATCGCCCGCGCCCGCGCGGAGGAGCAACTGCGCGACCCGCTGACCGGGTTGCCCAACCGGCAGTGGCTCCTGGAGCGCATCTGGACCGCCCTCGACGACGCCGAGCGCATCGGTGCCCGTTCCGCCCTGATGCTGATCGACCTCGACCGTTTCCGCTCGGTCAACGACACACTCGGTCACCTCGCCGGGGACCGGCTGCTGTTGCAGATCGCCGACCGGCTGCGGCAGGCGCTGCCGCGCGGCGCGGAGGCGGCGCGGCTCGGCGGCGACGAGTTCGCCGTGTTACTCCCCGTCGCCGACTCCACCACGTCCGCGACCCGCATCGCGCGCGGCCTGGTCACCACCCTCAGCTCCCCGCTCGACCTCGACGGGCTCACCCTCGTCCTGGAGGCCAGCGCCGGCGTCGCCGTCTTCCCCGACCACGCCCTGGACGCCGAAGGCATGCTGCGCCGGGCGGACGTCGCGATGTACCAGGCCAAGCGGGACCGCACGGGCGTGGAGGCCTACGAGTCCAAGCGGGACTCCAACACCCCCGACCGGCTCGGTCTGCTCGGCGATCTGCGCCGGGCCCTGGACGCCCACGAGGTCCAGCTGCACTACCAGCCCAAGGTCCGCTTCGACGGCCAGGTCGCCGGCCTGGAGGCGCTGGTGCGCTGGGTGCACCCCGAGCGCGGCAAGGTCCCGCCGGACGAGTTCATAGCGATCGCCGAGTCCTCCGGGCTGATGCCCCATCTGACGGAGTACGTGCTCGAAACCGCTCTCGGGCAGGTCGCCGCGTGGCGCGCGCAGGGCCTGTTCGTCCCGGTGGCCGTCAACGTCTCCCCGCGCGACGTGCACACCCCCGGATTCGCCGGCTCGGTGGCCGCCCGGCTCGCCCGGCACGGCGTCCCGGCGGGCGCCCTCCAGCTGGAGATCACCGAGCACGTGCTCCTGGAGGACCCCCAGCGGGCCGCCGACACCCTGGCGGGCCTGACCGCGCACGGCGTGAAGATGTCGCTGGACGACTTCGGCACCGGCTACTCCTCGCTGGTGCACCTGCGGCGGCTGCCGGTGAGCGAACTGAAGATCGACCGTTCGTTCGTGGCCCGTCTCGCGGTGGACACCGAGGACGCCGAGATCGTGCGCTGCACCGTCGACCTCGCCCATTCCCTGGGCCTGCTGGTCGTCGCGGAGGGCGTCGAGGACGACGAGACCTGGGAGCGGCTGCGCGATCTGGGCTGCGACGCCGTACAGGGCTGGCTGGTCGCCGCGGCCATGCCGCCCGAGGAGACGACGGCATGGCTGCGGGCGCGCGGCTCACGGGGCTGGGTACGCCCCGCCGCCGCCCTGCCCGCGGCGGCCGGCGACGAGTGAGACCGCGGCCCACCGTGACGACGGCGAGGGCGTCAGGGCGTGGTCCCGTTCCCCGCGGCACCGGCCTCACAGGATGCCGTTTCACGGGGCGCCCGGGTCAGGGGGGTGCCGACTTCCGGCGCGACTGACTCCGTGGGCGCCGTCCCCCTGGAGCCGGACTCGGGGAGGCCCGTCTCCCCTGGCCGAGGGCGCGCCGTCCGTGGGGGCCCGGCTCATGGAGACCCGCTTCCCGGGGCGGCTGGTCCGCCGCTTCCAGGCGCGCCCAGCCTGGGGAGTCCGCTCTCCCGGGACAGCCGGCCCGCCGAGTGCCCGGGCCGGCGGTGTGCCCGGCCCGGCTGGGCTCAGCGCATGCCCTGCGGCACGAAGTGGCTGATCAGCAGGGACAGCCGGCGCTCATGGGCGGTCTGCGGCAGCCGCCCGCTGCGCATCAGGGTCACCAGGCCGTGCAGGGCGGCCCAGTACGTCTCCGTGAGGAGCCCCGGCTCCTCGCCCTGGGCCGCGAACGGCTCGACGGCGGCCAGCAGCTCACCGAACGCCTCCCGCAGCGCCGCCGGGGCCTCGGGCGTGGCGAACGGCAGGTCCACCAGGTGCGTGAACATCGCGTCGTAGAGCGCGGGCCGTTGCCGCCCGAAGGCGGTGTACGCCTCGCCCACCGCCGCCAGCGCCTCGCGCGCGCCCTGCGCCGCCGTACGCGCCGTGCGCATCTGCGCGGCCATCTCCGCGCAGCCCTGCACCGCGACCGCCGCCATGATCGCGCCCTTGCCCTTGAAGTGGCTGTAGAGGACGGGCTGGCTGTACTCGATCTCGGCGGCCAGGCGGCGGGTGGTGACCGCGTCCCAGCCCTCCGCCTCGGCCAGTTCCCGGGCGGCCGTCACGATCAGCCGCTCGCGTTCCGCTCGTTCGCGCTCCCGGCGCGTCTGGATCGTCATGCTTCTCATTCTAGCGGTGCTAGCCAACCTGTCGATGCTCTGCTAGCTTCACTCTCGTCGCTAGCGCCGCTAGCATCTGACCTCCGGGAGTAGAACATGACCGTCACCGCGTACACCCTGGCCGTCGTGCTCGACCTGTTCTGCCTGTTCCTCGGGTACCGCTTCCTCTTCCAGCCCGCACCCGCCGCGGCCGGCTACGGCGTCCCGGCCGACCCGGCCGGCGACGCCGGTGCCTACCTGACGATCAAGGGCCTGCGCGACGGCACCTTCGGCCTCGTCGGTCTCGCGCTGCTGGCCTTCGCGGGCGCCCGCGCCGAGGCCTGGTTCATGCTCTGCGTGGCCGTCGTGCCCCTCGGCGACATGCTGATAGTCCTGCGCCACGGCGGCTCGAAGGCCGTCGCCTTCGGCGTCCACTGCGCGACGGCGGTCGTCATCCTGATCAGCGCCGCGCTGCTGTTCCTCGTCTGATGCCGCCCGGGCGGCCGTTCCGCCGCTTCGGGGCGCCACCGGCAAACCGTTGTACGGACACACGTCCCCGCCCCATAGGATTGGCCCCAAACCACACACACTCACCCCAGAGGAACGCTGCATGCCTGGCATCACGCGCGAGGAGGTCGCCCACCTCGCCCGGCTGGCGCGTCTGGAGCTGAAGCCCGAAGAGCTCGACCACTTCGCGGGACAGCTGGACGACATCATCGGCGCGGTGGCCCGCGTCAGTGAGGTCGCCGACCAAGACGTACCGCCGACCTCCCACCCGCTGCCGCTGACGAACGTCATGCGCGCGGACGAGGTCCGTCCGTCGCTCACCCCCGAGCAGGCGCTCTCCGGCGCCCCGGCCCAGGAGCAGCAGCGTTTCAAGGTGCCGCAGATCCTGGGGGAGGAGTAGACGATGACGGACATCATCAAGCTCACCGCCGCCGAGACCGCCGAGAAGATCGCCGCCGGCGAGCTGACGGCCGTCCAGGTCACCGAGGCGCACCTCGCCCGGATCGACGCCGTCGACGAGAAGGTGCACGCCTTCCTGCACGTCGACCGTGAGGGCGCCCTCGCCCAGGCCCGCGCCGTGGACGAGAAGCGGGCGCGCGGCGAGAAGCTCGGCCCGCTGGCCGGCGTACCGCTCGCGCTCAAGGACATCTTCACCACCGAGGGCGTGCCGACCACCGTCGGCTCCAAGATCCTCCAGGGCTGGATCCCGCCGTACGACGCGACGCTCACCAAGCGGCTGAAGGACGCCGACGTCGTCATCCTCGGCAAGACCAACATGGACGAGTTCGCCATGGGGTCCTCCACGGAGAACAGCGCCTACGGCCCGACCGGCAACCCCTGGGACCTCACCAAGATCCCCGGCGGCTCCGGCGGCGGTTCCTCCGCCGCGCTCGCCTCCTTCCAGGCGCCGCTCGCCATCGGCACCGACACCGGCGGCTCCATCCGCCAGCCGGCCGCCGTCACCGGCACGGTCGGCGTCAAGCCGACGTACGGCGCGGTCTCCCGCTTCGGCATGGTCGCGTTCTCGTCCTCCCTGGACCAAGGCGGCCCCTGCGCCCGTACGGTCCTGGACGCCGCGCTGCTGCACGAGGTGATCGCCGGGCACGACCCGCTGGACTCCACCTCCATCGAGGAGCCGGTCCCGCCGGTCGTCGAGGCCGCCCGCAACGGCAGCGTCGCCGGCATGCGCGTCGGCGTCGTCAAGCAGTTCCGCGGCGAGGGCTACCAGGCCGGCGTCATCCAGCGCTTCGACGAGTCCGTCGAGGTGCTCAAGGAACTGGGCGCCGAGATCGTCGAGCTGGACTGCCCCTCCTTCGACCTCGCCCTGTCGGCGTACTACCTGATCGCGCCGTCCGAGTGTTCGAGCAACCTCGCCCGCTTCGACGGCCTGCGCTACGGCCTGCGCACCGGCGACGACGGCAGCCACTCGGCGGAGGAGGTCACCTCCCTCACCCGTGAGGCGGGCTTCGGCCCCGAGGTCAAGCGCCGCATCATGCTCGGCACGTACGCGCTCAGCTCCGGCTACTACGACGCGTACTACGGCAGCGCCCAGAAGGTCCGTACGCTCATCAAGCAGGACTTCGACAAGGCGTTCGAGCAGGTCGACGTGATCGTCTCCCCGACGACCCCGACCACCGCCTTCGCGATCGGCGAGCGCGCCGACGACCCGATGGCGATGTACCTGGCCGACCTGTGCACCATCCCCACCAACCTGGCGGGCAACGCGGCCATGTCCCTGCCCTGCGGGCTCGCCCCGGAGGACAACCTCCCGGTCGGCCTGCAGATCATCGCCCCGGTGATGAAGGACGACCGCCTGTACAAGGTCGGCGCCGCCGTCGAGGCCGCGTTCGTGGAAAAGTGGGGACACCCGCTGCTTGAGGAGGCTCCGTCGCTGTGAGCAACGCACTGTCCAAGGCCAAGGGCTTCAAGAAGTCCAAGTCCGGTACGTACCTGTCGATGGCGACGACCGCGTTCGGCGCCGTCAGCGTCATCAAGCAGGCCAAGAAGGCCCGCACGGAGAGCGACACGCTGCGCCTGATCGACGCCGCCGTGTCCGCCGCCGCCATCGTCACCGGCCTCGCCATCCTCTACCGCGAGCTGAAGCGGCTGGGCGACGACGACGTCCTGCTGGGCTGAGAGGGAAGTTTTCACCGTGACCACCACGACCGACCTGGTGTCGTACGAGGACGCGCTGGCGTCGTACGACCCCGTCATGGGCCTCGAGGTCCATGTCGAACTCGGCACCCGGACGAAGATGTTCTGCGGCTGTTCGACCGCACTCGGTGCCGACCCGAACTCCCAGACCTGCCCCGTCTGCCTCGGCCTGCCCGGCGCCCTCCCGGTCGTCAACGCGACCGGCGTGGAGTCCGCCGTCAAGATCGGCCTCGCGCTGAACTGCTCGATCGCCGAGTGGTGCCGCTTCGCCCGGAAGAACTACTTCTATCCGGACATGCCGAAGAACTTCCAGACCTCCCAGTACGACGAGCCGATCGCCTTCGACGGCTACCTCGACGTACAGCTGGAGGACGGCGAGACCTTCCGCGTGGAGATCGAGCGCGCCCACATGGAGGAGGACACCGGCAAGTCGACGCACGTCGGCGGCGCCACCGGCCGTATCCACGGCGCGTCCCACTCCCTGCTCGACTACAACCGCGCCGGCATCCCGCTCATCGAGATCGTCACCAAGCCGATCGTCGGGGCCGGCGAGCGCGCCCCGGAGGTCGCCAAGGCGTACGTCCGTGAGCTGCGCGAGCTCATCCGGGCGCTCGGCGTCTCCGAGGCCCGCATGGAGATGGGCCAGATGCGCTGCGACGTGAACCTGTCGCTGATGCCCAAGGGCGCCGACAAGTTCGGCACGCGCAGCGAGACGAAGAACGTCAACTCGCTGCGTTCGGTCGAGCGCGCGGCCCGCTTCGAGATCCAGCGGCACGCCGCGGTGCTCTCCTCGGGCGGCACGATCGTCCAGGAGACCCGCCACTTCCACGAGGACACGGGCTCCACGACCTCCGGCCGGATCAAGGAGGAGGCCGAGGACTACCGGTACTTCCCCGAGCCCGACCTGGTGCCGGTGGCCCCCTCGCGCGAGTGGGTCGAGCAGATCCGCGCCGCGCTGCCCGAGCTGCCGCTGGCCCGCCGCACCCGGCTGCTCGCGGAGTGGGGCATCTCGGCCACCGACATGCAGGCCATCCTCAACGCCGGTGCGCTGGACCCGATCGTCGCCACCATCGACGCCGGTGCCGACGCCGCCTCCGCCCGCAAGTGGTGGATGGGTGAGCTGGCGCGCAGCGCCAACGAGTCCGGCAAGGCCCTGGACGAGCTGGCCATCACCCCGCAGCAGGTCGCCCGGGTCACCGAGCTGGTCACCGCGGGAGAGCTGAACGACAAGCTGGCCCGCCAGGTCATCGAGGGCGTCCTCGCGGGCGAGGGCACCCCGGACGAGGTCGTCGACAAGCGCGGTCTGAAGGTCGTCTCCGACGAGGGCGCGCTGACCGCCGCCGTCGAGGAGGCCATCGCCGGGAACCCGGGCGTCGCGGACAAGATCCGCGGCGGCAAGGTGGCCGCGGCCGGCGCCCTGGTCGGCGCCGTCATGAAGGCCACCCGCGGCCAGGCCGACGCGGCCCGCGTCAAGGAGCTGATCCTGCAGAAGCTGGGCGTCAGCGAGGGCTGAGCCGGCGGCGGCCGTGACGCAGTGACCCCGAGGGGATGTACCGCAGTGCGGTGCATCCCCTCAGGTGTGTCTGCCACCGGTGCCCCGGTGCCCCGGTGCCCCGGTGGCTCTCCGGGCCTCGGTGCCACGGTGCTCGGTGCTTCCGTGTCCGGGTGCTTGGGCGCCTCGGTGCCTGGACCCGCCGACCCCGTGTCCGAGACGCGGGGCGCAGGCGTTACGCTCGCGCGCCATGAGTGGACGCGCCGATTCCGATACGCCCGCCGCGATATCCCCCGCACCGATGTCCTCGACGGGCGGCACTGAAGTGGCCCACGGAGCCCGGGGAGCCCGAGAGGCACCGGAGGACCACGGCTGGGCGGAGGGCGGCTGTCCGGAGGGTGTCTCCGTCGCCCGCCGGGCCCGCTGGACGGCGGCCGGGACCGGTGTCCTGCTGACGCTCGCGGGTCTTGCCGCATCCCTGCTGCGCCTCACCGACGCGGCCCCGGCCCGCGTACCGGCCGCCTACGCCGCCGGCGCCGTCGTCTGCGCCTGCGCGGCCGCCCTCGGGCAGCGGGGCCGCACCCGGCGGGCGCTGTGGCTGCTCGTCGCCGGCGTGATGATGATGGCCCTCGGCGACCAACCCGGCTGAGACCGGCGGGGGTGTGACCGTGGGGTTGACCGGCTCGGCTGAGACCGGCGGGGGTGTGACCGTGGGGGCTGACCGGCTCGGCTGAGGCCGCGGCGCCGGCCGGCGGGCGGCCCGGCTGAGACCGGCCCGCCCGCGATCGCCCGCCTGAGGCCCGGCCGCTGCGGCCGATTCGGCCGGGCTTCACCCGGTCGTCGCCTGCTGATCGGGTCACACGGGTGTGAGGAACACCACGAATGCGCTAAACGATCATATTTGCCTGCAAGAGTGTCTTCACCTTGCTCACGCGTTCTTTGCGGGCTGTTCCGTTCATCGACGACTGTTCCCGGTCAAAGATCCATAAAAAGACACCTGGGAGCACGTTTCGTGGCAGCCCTCGCGCGCTGGTGTGTCCGGCACCGCCTCGTCACCGTTCTGCTCTGGCTCCTCGCCCTCGGCGGGGTCACGGTCGCCGCCGCCGTCGCCGGCCCGGCGTACTCCAACGACTACGAGGTCCCCGGCACCGAGTCGGGACGCGCCACCCAGCTGCTGCAACAGGGCTTCCCCGGCCTCGGAGGGGACAGCGACACCGTCGTCTGGCACACCGCGCCCGGCTCCGTCCGGGCCGCCGACGTCGAGCAGACGATGACCCGCACCCTGGACCGCGTCGAGTCCCTGCCCGGGGTGGCCTCCGTGACCAGCCCCTACAAGGGACAGAACGCCCAGGGCACCGACCGGATCAGCCGGGACGGCCACACCGCGTACGCGACGGTCACCTTCGACCGCCCCGCGCAGGACATCACCGCGGACCAGGCCCAGGCCGTCGTCCACACGGCCAAGGCGGCCCAGACCGACGGGCTCCAGGTGGAGCTGGGCGGCAGCGCCGTCGGCGCCACCCAGTCCTCCGGCGGCCACCTGGCAGAGATCCTGGGCGTCGCCGTGGCCGCCGTGGTGCTCCTGGTCGCCTTCGGTTCACCGGCCGCGTCCCTGCTCCCCATCGCCACCGCGCTGGTGAGCGTCGGCACCGCCCACGCCGCCATCGGACTGCTCGGCCACACCATGACGGTGGCCGACTTCGCCCCGATGCTGGGCATGCTCATCGGTCTCGGCGTGGGCATCGACTACGCGCTGTTCATCGTCACCCGCCACCGGCGCGGCCTCAAGCGCGGCCTGCCCGTCACCGAGGCGGCCACGAACGCCGTCGCCACCACCGGACGCGCCGTGGTCTTCGCGGGCGCGACCGTCTGCATCGCCCTGCTGGGCATGCTGATCCTGCGGCTCGGGTTCCTCAACGGCGTCGCCGTCGCCGCCGCGTCCACCGTCGTCCTCACCGTCGCGGCCTCGGTGACCCTGCTGCCCGCCCTGCTCTCCTTCATCGGCCCGCGCGCACTGAGCCGCCGCGAGCGCCGGCGGCTGGCCGAGCACGGCCCCGAACCCGAGGTGCCCACCGGGTTCGCCGCCCGCTGGTCGGCCTTCGTGGAACGCCACCCCAAGCTGCTCGGCTCCCTCGCCCTCGGCGTCGTCACCGTGCTCGCCCTGCCCACCCTCTTCCTGCACCTGGGCACCTCCGACCAGGGCAACGACCCGTCCTCCTCGACCACCCGGAAGGCGTACGACCTCCTCGCCGACGGCTTCGGACCCGGCGTCAACGGACCGCTCACCCTGGTGACCCGCGTCGACGGGGCCGAGGACCGGCTCGCCCTGGACAACCTCGGCACCACCCTGCGCGCCACCGACGGCGTCGCCGATGTCACCCCGGTGACCTACGACACCGGCGGCACCACCGCCTACCTGAACGTCCTGCCCGACTCCGCGCCCCAGTCGCAGCGCACCAGCGACCTCGTCGACCGGCTGCGCGAGAGGGTGCTGCCGCGCGCCGAGACCGGCACCTCGCTCGACGTGCACGTCGGCGGCGTGACCGCGGGGTACGACGACTTCGCCGGCGTCATCGTCGACCGGCTGCCGCTCTTCGTGGGCGTCGTCGTCGGCCTCGGCTGCGTCCTGCTGCTGCTCGCCTTCCGTTCGGTGGGCATCCCCCTCAAGGCCGCCGCCATGAACGTCGCCGCCGTGGCCGCCTCCTTCGGCGTCGTCGTCACGATCTTCCAGTGGGGCTGGGGCAGCGAGTTCCTCGGCCTCGGCCGGGCCGGGCCCATCGAACCCTTCCTGCCCGTGATCATGGTCTCGGTCCTCTTCGGGCTCTCCATGGACTACCAGGTCTTCCTGGTCAGCCGGATGTACGAGGAGTGGCTGGAGACCGGCGACAACCGGCGCGCCGTCCGGGTCGGACTGGCCGAGACGAGCCGGGTGATCAACTCGGCCGCGGTCATCATGATCTCCGTCTTCCTCGCCTTCGTGCTCGGCGGCGACCGGGTGATCGCCATGTTCGGCATCGCGCTCGCCGCCGCCGTCGCCCTGGACGCGTTCGTGCTGCGCACCCTGCTCGTGCCCGCCCTGATGCACCTGCTGGGCCGTGCCAACTGGTGGCTGCCACGCCGCCTGGACCGCGTCCTGCCCCGCATCAGCATCGAGCCGCCCGAGTGCCGCGCCGCCCATGAGAAGCTCGGCGACGTCATGGCGGAACTCGCGAAGGAGCACCGACCGGATGTACGCGATATCCCTGGGTGACGGAGCCGAACTGCGGCCCCTGGAGCCCTGGCACGCCGAGGAGTTCCTCGCGCACCTCGACCGCGGCCGCGCGTTCGTCAACCGGCACGTCCCGTTCGGGGCGAACGCCACCGACGTCGATTCCGCCCGCGCCGTCCTCCAGGCGTACGCCGACAGGCGCGCCGCCGACACCGGCTTCCTGCACGGCCTGTGGCTGACGGGCACCCTGGTCGGCGGGCTGCTGTTCCCCGCCTTCGACGCGGCGACCGGAACGTGCGAGATCGGCTGCTGGCTGGAACCGGACGCGACCGGCCGGGGGCTGGTCACCCGGGGTGCCCGGGTCCTGATGGACTGGGCCTTCGAGGAACGCGGCATGCACCGCGTGGCCTGGCACGTCTCCTCGGCCAACGAGCCGAGCATCAACGTGGCGCGGCGTCTCGGCCTGACCCGTGAGGGCGTGCTCCGCGAGAACTACCCGTACCGGGGCGTGCGCCAGGACACCGAGATCTGGGCCGTGCTCGCCCCCGAGTGGCGTGCGGCACGGGCGCGCTCCGGCCGCGGCGACCGGTGAGGACGTCCGCCGTTAAGAGACCTCTCAGACTCCGTCCGTACGGTGCCCGGCATGGGAACCAGGACCGCAGACGAGGCCCGAGCCACCACCGGCACCGAGGCGACGCACGAGACGGAGGCGAAGGGCGCCCCGCAGGAGACGAACCAGGCGGAGGCGACGAACCGGACGGAAGCGCAGGGGGCGAGCACCGCCCCGCAGGCCGAGGCGACGAGCACCGCCGAGGCGGCCGGTGAGGCCGGAGCGCAGCCGGAGACCAGGGAAGCCGGGGAGGCCGGCCAGGCCGGCGAGACCGCTGTGACAAGCGAGGCCGCTGAGTCCGGCGAGTCCGGCGAGACCGCTGAGACCGACGAGGCCGGTACCGAGTCCGCCGGGTCCGCCAAGGCGGCCCCCGCGGGCATCGGACAGGGCGCCGGCGCCGTCGTGTCGGCCGCCCTGGGCCTCGTCTCGCTCACCGGCAGCTGGCTCGGCACCGTCGCCGGCGCGCGCGAGCAACTGGTCGGCCAGCTGCGGACCTCCACCTCCGCGAGCGTCGCCACGCAGATCAAGGAGGTCTACGGTGACGCCTGGCACACCACCGCCCTGTGGGGCGGCCTGTTCGCGCTGCTCGCCCTGATCGTCGGCGTCGTGGTGCTCGCCCGGCCCGCGTTCGGCGCTCCGGGCAGGCCGCAGGCGCCCTGGACCAAGTCCGTCGCCTGGGCGGGCGTCGCGCTCGGCGCCGTCGGCCTGCTGCTGGCCGTCCTGAAGTACACCGACGTGCTGCTCGCCCTGCCGTCCGCCTGAGTCCGACCCCGCCGCCCCCGGCCGTGCCGTGCGGGGCCTCAGCAACGCCGTAAGGACCTTATGGCGGCCCTGAGGCCCCGCACGCGCGTCTAAGGCCCCGGGCGCCGCCGAAGATGCGGAACTCGCCCGATGCGGGCAGGCCCCCCGGCGGACGAAGGTGGAGTTCGGCACCGGGAGACGGTGCCGGACGCCACTTCACCAGGGGAGTCACCATGTTCACGTACGAGTTCCACGAGCAGCGTTCCAGCGAGATGCGCCGCCGGGCCGAGCAGGAACGCCTCGCCCTGGCGGTGCTCCGCGGGCGCCGCGCCGCCCGCCGCAGGGCCTACCGAGGGGCCCCGGAGGCCGAGGCGCATAGCGACGGCCCCCGCCGTCACCGGTTCACCCGGGCCGCGTGAGCGAGGGGCCCCCGAGGACGGCGCCCGGTCTCCCGCAGGGGGGCCGGCGCCGTCCGCCGGGCGGCGACACGAGAATCGCTCCCACCGACACGGAAACGGGCCCCGCCCACATGCGAACCGGCCCCGCCGACACGAAAACCGGTCCCGTGCTGTCGTACCCCCGTGCGATGCTCGGGCCCGTGGAGACCAGGTCTGTCAGTCCGGTGTTCGTGGGCCGCGCGAACGAGTTGGACACGCTGCACGAGGCGCTCACCCGCGCGAACGCGGGGGAGCCGCGGGCGCTGCTGATCGGCGGCGAGGCCGGAGTCGGCAAGACCCGGCTGATCGAGGAGTTCGCCGCTGCCGCCGCCCGGCGGGGCGCGGTCGTCGCGCTCGGCGGCTGCGTCGAGATGGGCGCCGACGGGCTGCCCTTCGCCCCCTTCTCCACCGCCCTGCGCGCCCTGCGCCGCGAACTGCCCGACGCCCTGGATGCCGCGACCGCGGGCCAGCAGGAGGAACTCGCCCGGCTACTGCCCGAACTCGGCGAGCAGCCCGCCCCGCGCGGCACCGGCCGGCACGACGAGGAGGGCATGGCCCGCCTCTTCGAACTCACCGCCCGCCTGCTGGAACACGTCTCCGCCGAGCAGACCGTCGTCCTCGCCCTGGAGGACCTGCACTGGGCCGACGCCTCCACGCGGCACCTGCTCACCTATCTCTTCCGCACCCTGCGCACCGGCCGGCTCGTCGTCCTGGCCACCTACCGCTCCGACGACATCCACCGCCGCCACCCGCTGCGCCCCCTGCTCGCCGAACTCGACCGGCTGCGCACGGTGTGCCGCATCGAACTCGACCGCTTCACCCGGCACGAGGTCGGCCGCCAGATCGCCGGCATCCTCGCCACCGAACCGGACCCGGCCCAGGTCGACCGGATCTTCGAACGCTCCGACGGGAACGCGTTCTTCGTCGAGGAACTCGCCGTCTGCGCCCACGAGGGCTGCGCCGACCTCAGCGACTCCCTGCGCGACGTGCTGCTCGTGCGCGTCGAAGCCCTCCCGGAGGCCGCCCAGCGGGTCGTCCGGATCGCCGCCGAGGGCGGATCCACCGTCGAGTACCGGCTGCTCGCCGCCGTGGCCCGGCTCACCGAGGACGACCTCATCGAGGCGCTGCGGGCCGCCGTGAACGCCAGCATCCTCATCGCCGCCCCCACCGGCGACGGCTACCGCTTCCGGCACGCCCTGGTCCGCGAGGCCGTCGGCGACGACCTGCTCCCCGGCGAACGCTCCCGCCTCAACCGCCGCTACGCCGAGGCACTTCAGGACGACCCGTCCCTCGTCGCCGCCGACCAGCGCGTCATGCGGCTGGCCAGCTACTGGTACCACGCCCACGACCCGGCCAAGGCCCTGCCCGCCGTCCTGGACGCCTCCGTCACCGCCCGCGCCCGGCACGCCTACAGCGAGCAGCTGCGCCTCCTGGAGCGGGCCATGGAACTGTGGGACACCACCCCCGAGGACGTACGGGACCGGTTGCGTCCCGTGGACTACACGGAGGTCTGTCCGCCCTGCGGCGGCGACCCCGCCACCACGCCCCTGTGCTACCTCGACCTGCTGGCCGAGGCCGCCGTCGCGGGCCGCTTCTGCGGCGAGCGGGACCGCGCCATGAAGATCATCAAGCGGGCGCTGCGCCTCCTGGAGGACGAGCACGACCCCCTGCGCGCCGCCTGGTTCTGGATCCAGCGCTCCCGCCTGGTCCAGGCGAAGGCCCAGGGCAACGGCCGGCGTGAACTGGCCCGCGCCCAGGACCTGGTGCGGGGTCTGCCGCCGTCCGAGGTGCACGCCGAGGTGCTCGCCAACGTCGCCAACTGGTCCATGGTCCACGAGCCCGGCCCCGAGGCCTTCTCGGCCGCCGAGCGGGCCGTGGAGTACGCGCGCATGGTCGGCGCCTGCGAGATCGAGATGACCGCGCGCCTGACCCTCGGCGGCCTCAGGGTCCAGGCGGGCGACGTCGAGGCCGGACTCGCCGAGATGCACGAGGTCAACCAGCGCACGGTGGAGCGCGGCATCGCCGCCGTCGCCGGACGCTCCTACGTCAACCTGCCGTCCGAGCTGGAGTCCGTCGGCCGCTCCCGCGAGGCCGTCCCCCTGCTGGAACGGGGCATCGCCCACACCCGGCGCTACGGCCTGCTCGACCAGGAGGCCTGGGTCTGGGGCAACCTCGCCGAGTCGCTGTTCACCCTGGGCCGCTGGGAGGAGGCCGCCGAGGCCGCCTCCCGGTCGCGGCGCGTGGGCCAGAGCGCCAAGCCGCGCGCCTTCCACGCCCGCATACGCGCCGAACTGGCCCTCGCCCGGGGCGAACTGGCCGAGGCCGCAGCCCAACTCGCCGACGGCCGCTCCCACTTCGGCACCCATGACTGCGCGCCGCAGCACACCCTGCCCCTGGTCCGCATCGCGATCGGCGTCGCGGCGGGGGAGGGCCGCCTGCTCGACGCCCGCACCGAACTCGCACGCGCCCTGGAGGACGGCTTCCCGCCCGGCACCCAGCGCTACGGCTGGCCCCTGCTGCTCGCCGCCGCCACCGTCGAGGCCCGCACGGCCGGGCTGCCCGCGGCGGGCCCGGGCCGCCCCGACGCCCTCGACCGCATCCGGAAGGCCGCCAAGTCACTGACCGTCAACGTCCCCGTCTGGCAGGCCTACGAACGCTGGGTACGCGCCGAGCTGCTGCGTGCCGAGGGATGCTCCCGGCCCGAGGAGTGGGCCGCCGTCGTCGCCGCCTTCGAGACCCTGGAGCGCCCCTACGACCTCGCCCGCGTCCGGCTGCGCCTGGCGGAGGCGCTGCTCGCCGCAGACGAGGACCAGCGGGAGCGCGCCACGGAACTGCTCCGCCTGGCCCATGCGGTCGCCGGCCACCTCGGGGCCCGGCCGCTCGCCGACTCCGTGGCCCTGCTCGCCCAGCGCGCCCGGCTGCCCCTGACGAAGCCCGCCCAGCGGCCCGCTGCCCCCGGGGACCCCGCCGAGTCCCTGGGCCTCACCAGCAGGGAACGTGACGTCCTGCGCCTGGTCTCCCTCGGCCGCACCAACCGCCAGATCGCCGGGGAACTGTTCATCTCCCCCAAGACGGCCAGCGTCCACGTCTCCAACATCCTGGCCAAGCTCGGCGTCTCCGGCCGGGTCGAGGCGGCGGCGGTGGCGCACCGGCTGGAGATGTTCCCCGGTGCCCCGCTCGCCGCCCGGGCCGCCGGCTGAGCCGTACGGTGGAGGCAGGACGGTGAGGGAGGGGGCGTGTTCGACGCCTTCGAGGAACTGTTCGCCCCAGGGCGGGGGCACACCCGTGACGAGCAGAAGCGGCTGGAGCTGACCCGTGAGGACGTCGGGGACGACGATCCCGGGCGGGGACCGGTCGACCTCGCCTCGGGACGGGTCGTCGTACGGCCACCGAGGACCGAAGAGCCCTGCGAGGCGGACGCCGGACCCCGGGGGGAGGACGAGCCGGGCGACGCGTGAGCGCCCGGGTCACCTCACCTCGAGTTCCAGGATCCGGTCGTCGCCCTTCTTCGGTGTGCCCCGGCCGTCGGTGTTGCTCGTGACCAGCCAGAGCCTGCCGCCGCCCGCCGCGGCGACCGTGCGCAGCCGCCCGTAGGTGCCCGTGAGGAATGCCTGCGGGGCGGCGGACGCCACCGTGCCCTTCAGCGGGATCCGCCACAGGCGCTCGCCCCTCAGCCCCGCCATCCACACGCAGCCCTCGGCGTACGCGATGCCGCTCGGCGAGGCCTGGTCGGTGTGCCACTGGGCGACGGGGTTGCGAAAGCGCGCGTCGGTGGACCTGCCCTCCGCGTCGGGCCAGCCGTAGTTCCCGCCGGGTGCGATCGCGTTCAGCTCGTCCCAGGTGTCCTGGCCGAACTCGGACGCGAACAGCCGCTGCTTGCCGTCCCAGGCGAGGCCCTGCACGTTGCGGTGGCCGTAGGAGTACACCGGGGAGCCGGGGAAGGGGTTGCCCGGAGCCGGCTCGCCCTCCGGGGTCAGCCGCAGGATCTTGCCGCGCAGGGACTTCGTGTCCTGGGCCGGCCCGCGCTCGCCGTTCTCGCCGGTACCCGCGTACAGCATGCCGTCCGGGCCGAAGGCGATCCGGCCGCCGTTGTGGACGACGCCCTTGGGAATGCGCTTGAAGATCGTGTCGGGCGCGCCCAGTTGCTCCCCGGCGGGCTTCTTCGCGTCGTACAGCATCCGGACGATGCGGTTGTCCGAGGCCGAGGTGAAGTAGGCGTACACCATGTGGTCGGCGGCGTAGTGGGGGGAGAGGGCGATGCCGAGGAGGCCGCCCTCGCCCTGGGGCGCCACTCCGGAGACCGTGCCCAGCTCCGTCTTCCTCCCCGTGCGCTCGTCGACGCGGGTGATCGTCGCCCGGTCGCGGGAGGAGACGAGGAGGCCACCGTCCGGAAGCGGGGCCAGGCCCCACGGGGAGTCCAGGCCCTCCGCCACCGTGCGCAGCACTTTCACGGTGCCCTTGGCCGGCGGGGTCTTCTCCGCGGCGGGCCGCCCGGGGGAGGGGGAGGACCCCACCGCCGGGCCGGGCGGGGTGCTCCGGTCGCCGGGTGGCGGTCCACCGGAGGAGCACCCGGCGGTCAGCAGCAGTGCGGCGGCGGCCAGCATGCCGGTCACGGCCCGAGCCCGAGCCTGCACGATCGTGTCCCTTCGACGCGGAGGTCGCTCTCTGTCGAACACCGCCCGCGCCCTCCCAGGTTCCCGATGGCCCGCAATCCACGCGGACCCGCCTCCCCGCGCACCGCCCCTGCCCCCGCGCGCAAGTCCCCGTCCCCGCGCCCGGTCACCGCCCCCGCGTTCAGTCCCACGACCCCCGCGCCGCCGGAAGCCGTGCCAGCTCCGTCAGGTCCTGGACCGTCAGGCGCAGCTCCACCGCGGCGGCGTTCTCCGTGACCCAGTGCTCGCGCTTGGTGCCCGGCACCGGGATCACGTGCCGTCCCTGGGCGAGCACCCAGGCCAGGGCCACCTGGGCCGGTGTGACGCCGTCGCCGTGCCGTGCGGCCACGCGCCGCAGACCGGCGACGATCGGCTGGTTGGCGGCCATCATCTCGGCGGTGAAGCGGGGGTGGCGGGCCCGCAGGTCGTCCGGTTCGAATCCCTGGCCGGGGGTGAGCGTGCCGGTCAGGAAGCCGTTGCCCAGGGGCATAGCGGCCAGCACGCCGACACCCCGGGCCGCGCACCACGGCAGCAGGGCCTCCAGTGGTTCGGGCGACCACACCGACAGCTCGGCCTGCACCGCGCTCACCGGGAACACCTGCTGCACCCGCTCCAGCTGCCGGATCGTTCCGTCATGCAGCCGCCCCCGCGACCGGCGTCCGCCGCGCGCCCCCACGGCGCACAGACCGAGCGCCCGCACCTTCCCGGCCCGCACCAGATCCGCCATCGCCCCCCAGGTCTCCTCCACCGGCACCTCCGGGTCGGCCCGGTGCAGCTGGTAGAGGTCGATCACGTCCGTCTGCAGCCGCCGCAGCGACGCGTCACAGGCCCGTCGCACATACCCGGGGCGGCCGTTGGCCACGATGTGCTGGTCGCCCACCAGCAGCCCGACCTTGGTCGAGACGAAGGCGTCCGGGCGCCGCTCCTTCAGCACTCGCCCCAGCAGCAACTCGTTGGTGAACGGGCCGTACATGTCGGCGGTGTCCAGCAGCGCCGAGCCCAGGTCCAGCGCCCGGTGCACGGCCCGCAAAGACTCCTCCCCGCGCCGCCGGGACGCGCTGTAGGCCCAGCTCATCGGCATGCAGCCAAGTCCTACGGCCCCCACCGCGAGTGCCGCCGCGCCGATCGTCCTGCGCTCCACCTCGCCGTAACCCTCCCTCTCCTCGGCTCACCAACCTAACCTCTGCGCCCGCGCGCACCTGGCATAGCCTCCTGAGCATGAGTGCTGACGTGTGGCTGCCCATCCCGCCCGAGGAGATCAAGGGGCTCCCCGAGGGGCCGAACTACCTGTTCTGGGACGGGGGCGACGACGGTGCGCAGCCGTTCCCCGGGGATCCGGCCGACTGCGCCTTCTACGTCGTGCCGTACATGAGGCCGGCCGGGCTCGTCGTACGCCCGCTGGACCGCATGCGCTCGGTACGGGTCGTGCAGACGCTGTCCGCCGGCACCGACAACGTGGAGGCCGGCCTCGGGCAGCTCCCGCCGGGAGTCGTGCTGTGCAACGCGCGCGGGGTGCACGAGGCGAGCACGGCCGAACTGGCCCTGACACTCGTCCTCGCCTCCCTGCGCGGCGTCCCCGGCTTCGTGCGGTCCCAGGACCGCGGGGAGTGGGGCGGAGGTTTCCACCCCGCGCTGGCCGACAAGAACGTCCTCATCGTGGGCTACGGAGCCATCGGCGCCGCCATCGAGGACCGGCTCGTGCCGTTCGAGGTCGCGCGGGTGGCGCGCGTGGCGCGCTCCGCGCGCACCACAGCGCGCGGCCCGGTGCATCCGCTCACCGATCTGCCCGCCCTGCTCCCGGAGGCCGATGTCGTCGTCCTGTCCACGCCCTTGACCCAGGCCACGTACGGCCTGGTCGACGCGGACTTCCTCGCCCGGATGAAGGACGGCGCGCTCCTGGTGAACGTCGCGCGCGGCAGGGTCGTCGACACCGAGGCGCTGCTGGCCGAGCTGGAGAGCGGCCGGCTCACCGCCGCCCTCGACGTCACCGACCCCGAGCCGCTGCCCGCGCACCATCCGCTGTGGCACGCGCCCGGCGTGCTGATCAGCCCGCATGCCGGCGGCCCCACCTCGGCGTTCCGGCCGCGCGCCGAGCGGCTGCTGACGGGGCAATTGCGCCGGTTCGTGAACCAGGAGCCGCTCGCGAACGTGGTTCTGACGACGAGTGGGGCAGGCGTATAGCCCCAGCCCGGCACCGTCCGCAACCCCCCGGACGCGGGGCGTATCCGCATATGCGCTGGTCGTCACGGAGCGTAGAGGAACTATGTCCCTGAGTGACGAGACTGGTGTATCGTCCCCGACAGGGGCTGCGCCGTGCACCGTTCGGCGCCGGGGATGGACATTTCGGACTGCGAGGGGGGCGACGGGCGATGCACGGCCTATGGACGAACGATCCGACGCGGCGGAGCCGCCGGAGGCCCTGGCACACGGCCGCTCGCGGAAGCGGCCCGCACAGCGACCGGCCCGGCTGCCACCGAAGCCGGCACCGGTACCGGCGCCGCGAACCCGGTGCCCGCGTGAGGCAGGGGCACCCGGCGTGCCGGGGCGCGAGGGACACGGCGGTGCGGACCGGGAGCCTCCGGTGAGCCCGCCCGCCCCCACCGTGACCGCGCCCGAGGGAGCGCGCCGGACCCCGCCCCCGGCGGGAGCCCGGCCCGCCCGGCCGCCGGCGGCGCCCGGCGGATTCGGCCAAGTGGCCTCCCAGCTCGTCCTGGCGCTGGTGTGCGCGGGCTACGCCGTGGGCTCCGCCTGCGACTGGGGTTCGCGCGAAATCGCACTGGTCATGGGCGACTTCGGGCTGTCCGCCGCGGCCGGCACCGCCGCCGTGTCGTGCGCCCTGTACGCCCGCAGACACCAGGTCCGCTTTCGGTCCGCCTGGCTGCTGTTCGCCCTCTCCTCGGCGATGGCCTCCCTGGGCAACGGCGTCTGGGGCTGGTACGAGGTCGTCCTCGACGAGCCCGTGCCCAGCCCCAGTTACGCCGACCTGTTCTTCCTGTGCTTCGCGCCGCCCGCGATCGTCGGGCTGCTGGTGCTCGCCAAGCGCCCGGTGACGAGGGCCGGCTGGGTCTGCCTGGCGCTGGACGCCTGGCTGATCGGCGGCTCGCTGCTCACGCTCTCCTGGAGCCTGGCGCTGGCCCAGGCGGCCAGGTTCGACGGGCCGAGCGTCGCGCACACCGCGCTCTCCCTGGCGTACCCGTTGCTGGACATCGCCCTGGTCAGCATGGTGCTCGCCCTGCACTTCCGGCGCTCACCGCTCAACCGCACCGCCGTGAACACCGCGATCGGCGGACTCGCCCTCACCGTGCTGAGCGACGCCTTGTTCACGTCGCCGCTGATGCACCACAGCTACCGCTCCGGGCAGCTCCTCGACGCGGGCTGGTTCGCCGGCTCGCTGCTCCTGGCGTACGCCCCCTGGGTCGGGCCCCACAACGCGCCCGCACGCGGGAGCGGTCCCACTCCGGCGGCACACTCCCACGACGGACCCACGGCCGACCGCCACGAGAGGGCCCGCCCGAAGACGGGCCACCCGGGGACGGGGCGCACCGGGGCCGGCCGGCAACGACCCGACCGTCACGGAGCCGACCGCCACGGGCCCGTCGGGCAGCACGGCCCCGACCGCCCCGGGACCATCCGGCGCCCCGCGGCACACGAGGCGGCCGACGCGCCCCCGCACGGCACCGACGGGCACGTGCACGCGCGCGTGCCCGACGGCCCCGCGCCCGAGGCCGACGGCCGCGCCCCGGCGGGCGGCGCCCCCGGGACCGACGGACACGCGCGCGTGGGGCACGAGCGGCTGCCCGGACAGCGCCAGGCGCCGCCCGGCGGCTCCGCCCGGCCGCCCCTCGCACCGGAGACCGATCACGAGCGGTACCCGGCCGCCCGGCCCATCGCCGGTTCCCTGGCCGCCCTCACGCCCTACCTCGCCGCCGCCGTGTGCACGCTGGGAGTCCTGTACAACGTGCTCAACGGCCACAGCGTCGACCGGGTGGTGCTGATCACCGCCGGTGCGGTGGTGCTCGCCCTCGTCGTGCGCCAGGGCATCATGCTGCTCGACAACATCGCCCTCACCCAGGAACTCGCGCAGAAGGAGAACCACTTCCGCTCCCTGGTGCAGGGCTCCAGCGACGTCATCATGATCGCCGCGCCCAACGGCATCCTGAGGTACGTCTCCCCGGCCGCCGCCGGGGTGTACGGGCGGCCCGCCGAGGAACTCGTCGGCACCGAACTGGCCGGCCTCATCCACCCGGAGGACCTGGGCTGCGTCGTGCACGAGGTGCGCCGGTTCCTCGCCGCCAGCCCGCTGGAAGAACCCACCACGCGCATCGAGTGCCGCTTCAGGTCCGGGGGTGGGGGCACCTCCCGCCCGGGCGGAGCCGAGAGCGGGGGAGGCTGGCTCAACGTGGAGTCGACCATCAACCGCCACCACGGCGGCCTCATCTTCAACAGCCGTGACGTCACGGAACGCGTGCGCCTGCAGGCGCAGCTCCAGCACAACGCCGAGCACGACCCGCTCACCGACCTGCCCAACCGCGCGCTGTTCACCAAGCGCGTGCAGCAGGCGCTGTCCGGCCGCCGCTCCACCGACCGCGGCACCGCCGTGCTCTTCATCGACCTGGACGGCTTCAAGGCCGTCAACGACACCATCGGGCACCAGGCCGGGGACGAACTCCTCGTGCAGGCCGCCCGCAGACTCCAGGAGTCCGTCCGGTACGGGGACACCGCCTCCCGGCTCGGCGGCGACGAGTTCGCCGCGCTGATCGTCGGCGGCGGCACCCGCGACCGCACCGCCCGCGAAGGGCACATCCTGGAGCTGGCCGACCGGCTCAGGATCACCCTGTCGCAGCCGTACCTCATCGACGGCAACGATGTCCGCGTCGCCGCGTCCATCGGCGTCGCCTTCGCCGAGCCGGGCCTCGGCGCCGGAGAACTGCTGCGCAACGCCGACCTCGCCATGTACCGCGCGAAGGCGGCCGGGAAGGGCCGCGTCGAGCTGTACAAGCCGCAGATGCAGCAGGACGTCGTCCGCAAGGCGGAGCTGGCCGGCCGGCTCAGGTCCGCCCTGCACGACGGCGAGTTCACGCTGCTGCACCAGCCGGTGGCCTGCCTGGCGACCGGCCGGATCACGTCGGTCGCCGCCCAGGCGCGCTGGCGCTCCTCCCAGGGGGTCCTCTTCACGCCGGCCGAGTTCCTGAGGGTCTCGGAGGACAGCGACAAGACGGCCGAACTGGGCCGCTGGATGCTGGAAGAGGCCGTCGAGCAGGCAGCCGAGCGCGCCCGGACCGGGCTGAACGCGCCGGTGGTGGTCCGGGTGGGCGCGCGCCGCCTGGTCGACCGCTCCCTGCCGCCCGGCACCGTCGAGACCCTGCTGACCCGGCACGGGCTGCCCTCCGGGGCCCTGGTGCTCGAGCTGGCCGACACCGATCCGCGGGTGTCGCTGGACGAGCTGGAGCGCCGCCTGTCCGCCCTGCGCCGGCTCGGCGTGCGGATCGCCCTGGACGGCTTCGGCAGCGGCCACGGCGCTCTCACGGCGCTCAGGAAGCTCCCCGTCGACGTACTGAAGCTCGACCGCTCCCTGGTCGAGGGCGTCGTCGAGTCGGCCCGCCTGCACAAGATCACCAGTGGGCTGCTGCGCATCGCGGGCGACCTCGGGCTGCAGTCGGTGGCCGACGGCGTGGACCTGCCCGAGCAGATCGCCGCCCTGCGCGCGATGGGCTGCACCCACGGCCAGGGCATGGCGTTCTCCGGCCCGCTCGACGAGTACCGGCTGCGCCGGGCGCTCACCTGCGGCCACTACCCGGTACCGCACGGCGCGGCCGAACCGGCGTTCGCCGGGGGCGGCGGCGCGGGCGTGTACACGGGCCAGGTACCCGCCGTCCTCGGTGGTGGGACGAGCCTTCGCCCACATGATGAGACTCCCGTCCCACCCACTTGACAGTGGATGTGTGCCGGGGGGAGGGTCAGTTCCATGCGCACCCGAATTCTCGTACTTGGACAGCGCGTCGGCTGAGCTGGGACCCACCGGAGGACGATCCGGAATCCCCAGCGACCTTCACCGGCGCGCTCCCCTCGCTTGCCTCACGGCACGAGGGGTTTTTTGTTGCACGGGCACCTGCCGCCCAGCGGTCGCGCACCGTGCGAACCTGGCGAAAGCCGACACCCGAACCCTCGCAGAACCTCAGCATCGAGAAGAGAATGCCGATGACCGAGCAGGCCACCGGGGCCCACCATCCGCAGCCGCGGCCCCGTTCCGGAGGACACCAGATGGCGCCCGAGCACGTCACGGGTGCGCAGTCCCTCATCCGCTCCCTCGAGGAGGTCGGCGCGGACACGGTATTCGGCATTCCGGGCGGCACGATCCTGCCGGCGTACGACCCGCTGATGGACTCCACCCGAGTGCGGCACGTCCTGGTCCGGCACGAGCAGGGCGCCGGCCACGCCGCCACCGGCTACGCGCAGGCCACCGGCAAGGTGGGTGTCTGCATGGCCACCTCGGGCCCCGGCGCCACCAACCTGGTCACCCCGATCGCCGACGCCAACATGGACTCGGTGCCGCTGGTCGCGATCACCGGGCAGGTGGTGTCCTCCGCCATCGGCACGGACGCCTTCCAGGAGGCGGACATCGTCGGCATCACCATGCCGATCACCAAGCACAGCTTCCTGGTCACCAAGGGCGAGGACATCCCGCGGGTGATCGCCGAGGCGTTCCACATCGCCTCCACCGGCCGCCCCGGCCCGGTCCTGGTCGACATCCCCAAGGACATCCTCCAGAAGAAGACCACCTTCTCCTGGCCGCCCGTCATGGACCTGCCCGGCTACCGGCCCGTCACCAAGCCGCACGCCAAGCAGATCCGCGAGGCGGCCAAGCTCATCACCGCCGCCAGGCGCCCGGTCCTCTACGTCGGCGGCGGCGTCCTGAAGGCCAAGGCCACCGCCGAACTGAAGGTGCTGGCCGAACTCACCGGAGCGCCCGTCACCACCACCCTGATGGCGCTCGGCGCGTTCCCCGACAGCCACCCGCTGCACGTGGGAATGCCGGGCATGCACGGTGCGGTCACCGCCGTCACCGCGCTGCAGAAGGCCGACCTGATCGTCGCCCTCGGCGCCCGCTTCGACGACCGCGTCACCGGCAAGCTGGACAGCTTCGCGCCGTACGCCAAGATCGTCCACGCCGACATCGACCCCGCCGAGATCGGCAAGAACCGCGAGGCCGACGTGCCGATCGTCGGCGACGCCCGCGAGGTCATCGCCGACCTGGTCCAGGCCGTCCAGAAGGAGCACGCCGAAGGCCACAAGGGCGACTACACCGCATGGTGGAAGGACCTCGGCCGCTGGCGCGACACCTACCCGCTCGGCTACGAGGAGCCCGCGGACGGCTCCCTGTCCCCGCAGCACGTCATCGAGCGGATCGGGCAGCTCGCCCCCGAGGGCACGATCTTCGCGGCGGGCGTCGGCCAGCACCAGATGTGGGCCGCGCACTTCGTCCAGTACGAGCAGCCCGCCACCTGGCTGAACTCCGGCGGCGCCGGGACCATGGGCTATGCCGTCCCGGCCGCCATGGGCGCCAAGGCCGGCATGCCGCAGCGGACGGTCTGGGCGATCGACGGCGACGGCTGCTTCCAGATGACCAATCAGGAGCTGACCACCTGCGCCCTGAACAACATCCCGATCAAGGTCGCCGTCATCAACAACGGCGCCCTCGGGATGGTCCGCCAGTGGCAGACCCTGTTCTACAACCAGCGCTACTCCAACACGGTCCTGCACTCCGGCCCGGACGACGTCAACCCGGACGCTCGCGGCACCCGCGTCCCCGACTTCGTGAAGCTGTCCGAGGCCATGGGCTGTCACGCGATCCGCTGCGAGCGCCCCGAGGACCTGGACAAGGCCATCGAGGAGGCGAACTCGATCAACGACCGTCCGGTCGTCATCGACTTCATCGTCCACGAGGACGCGATGGTCTGGCCGATGGTCGCCGCCGGCACCTCCAACGACGAGATCATGGCCGCCCGCGACGTCCGCCCCGACTTCGGCGACAGCGCCGACGACTGAGAGCCGTCCGAGGACTTCAGGAAGGTACGACCGTCATGTCCACCAAGCACACGCTCTCGGTCCTGGTCGAGAACACCCCCGGCATCCTCGCCCGGATCGCCGCCCTCTTCTCCCGCCGCGGCTTCAACATCGACTCGCTCGCGGTCGGCGTCACCGAGCACCCCGACATCTCCCGCATCACCATCGTGGTCGGTGTCGAGGACCTTCCGCTGGAACAGGTGACCAAGCAGCTCAACAAGCTCGTCAACGTGCTGAAGATCGTCGAACTGGAACCCGGTTCGGCCGTGCAGCGCGAACTCGTCCTGGTGAAGGTGCGCGCCGACAACGAGACGCGCTCCCAGATCACCGAGATCGTCCAGCTCTTCCGCGCCAAGACGGTCGACGTCTCCCCGGACGCCGTCACCATCGAGGCCACCGGCTCCAGCGACAAGCTGACCGCCATGCTCAAGATGCTGGAGCAGTACGGCATCAAGGAGCTGGTGCAGTCGGGCACCATCGCGATCGGCCGCGGCGCCCGTTCGATCACGGACCGGTCGCTGCGCGCCCTGGACCGGTCGGCGTAACCACACGAAGCGACGTGTACCGGCGGCCGGGTGACACCGTCCGCCCGTATACCGAGACCCCGAGACTTCCCGTCCCCCCACCGGCATACGGTGGGACGCACAACCTGCACACCAAGGAGAGAACCCAGTGGCCGAGCTGTTCTACGACGCCGACGCCGACCTGTCCATCATCCAGGGCCGCAAGGTCGCGGTCATCGGCTACGGCAGCCAGGGTCACGCCCACGCCCTGTCGCTGCGCGACTCGGGTGTCGACGTGCGTGTCGGTCTGCACGAGGGATCCAAGTCGAAGGCCAAGGCCGAGGAGCAGGGCCTGCGCGTGGTGAGCCCGTCGGAGGCCGCCGCCGAGGCCGACGTCATCATGATCCTGGTGCCGGACCCGATCCAGGCCCAGGTCTACGAGGAGCACATCGCCCCCAACCTGAAGGACGGCGACGCGCTGTTCTTCGGTCACGGCCTGAACATCCGCTACGGCTTCATCAAGCCCCCGGCCGGCGTGGACGTCTGCATGGTCGCCCCCAAGGGCCCGGGCCACCTGGTGCGCCGTCAGTACGAGGAGGGCCGCGGCGTCCCGTGCATCGTGGCCGTCGAGCAGGACGCCTCCGGCGAGGCGTTCGGGCTGGCGCTGTCCTACGCCAAGGGCATCGGCGGCACCCGCGCCGGCGTCATCAAGACCACCTTCACCGAGGAGACCGAGACCGACCTGTTCGGTGAGCAGGCCGTCCTGTGCGGTGGCACCGCCGCCCTGGTCAAGGCCGGCTTCGAGACGCTGGTCGAGGCGGGCTACCAGCCGGAGATCGCCTACTTCGAGTGCCTGCACGAGCTGAAGCTGATCGTCGACCTCATGTACGAGGGCGGCCTGGAGAAGATGCGCTGGTCGATCTCCGAGACCGCGGAGTGGGGCGACTACGTCACCGGCCCGCGCATCATCACCGACGCCACCAAGGCCGAGATGAAGAAGGTCCTCGCCGAGATCCAGGACGGCTCCTTCGCCAGGAACTGGATGGACGAGTACCACGGCGGTCTGAAGAAGTACAACGAGTACAAGAAGCAGGACTCCGAGCACCTGCTGGAGACCACCGGCAAGGAGCTGCGCAAGCTCATGAGCTGGGTGGACGAGGAGGCGTAGGCCTCGCGGCGGACGGGGCCGGGGCCGGCGCCCCGGC
>NZ_JBHJUW010000048.1:0-55005 GCF_042268205.1 Streptomyces sp. NPDC056160 | reverse complement strand
GTCCGGAGACCGGGCCGCACGCCGCGAATCGACTGGATCCGTTCGGTCAGCGTCCGCCACCGCCGCCGTGGCCTCCGCCACCGCCGCCGTGGCCTCCGCCACCGCCGCCGTGGCCTCCGCCACCGCCGCCGTGGTCACCGCCACCGCCGTGGTCGCCGCCACCGCCGTGGTCGCCACCGCCGCCGTGGTCACCGCCACCGCCGTGGTCGCCACCGCCGCCGAAGTCGCCGCCGTGGTCGCCGCCACGTCCGCCGAAGTCGCCGCCGTGGTCGCCACCGCGTCCACCATGGTCGCCGTAGCCGCCGCCGTCGTTGTCCCACCAACCGTGGTCCGAGAAGTCGCGGCTGTAACCGGAGTGGTCGTGGGAGTTGTAGTTCGAGTCATGGGCCGATGCGGTCCCGGCCGCCCCGATCGCGGCGCCGCCGGCCATCATGATGCCGGCCGCGGACACGGCGAAGAGGCGCTTGACGCGCTGTGCTCGCATGGGTTGTACCTTTCCTTCCATCGTCTCGCGCATGGGGACCGCGCGAGAATGATGGCCGCGCCCGCCTGAAGAAGATGTGCGGCGCGGTCGTCGGCGTCACAGCCGGATGCGACACGTCCGACGGGCCCCGCGGTGGAGACCTCGCCGGAGGGGCGTGCCTCCGGTTGCGGCTCTCATGGGTAGACGCTAGTCGCCCGCTCGGGTGATGGCATCTTGAGCGGCGGTGGCGGGGCCGGAAGAGACGGGAAGGAGGAAGGCGGGGCGCCCGCGCGAATAACACGGCGGATGCCGGGCACGCGGAGCAGTGCCCAAGGGGGTGCATCACATGTCCACGGGAACACTTCTCGCCATCATCATTCCGATCATCGTCGTGCTGGCCCTGATCGCCGTTGCGGTCTCCCTGCTGAACCGCCGCCGCCACCTGCGCGAGCGCTTCGGCCCCGAGTACGAGCGGACCGTCGAGGGCGCCGAGAGCCGCAGGGCGGGCGAGCGCGAACTCAAGGCCCGTGAAAAGCGGCACGACTCGCTGGACATCAAGCCGCTGCCCGCCGTCTCACGCGACCGCTACACGCGCGAGTGGAGCAGCGTCCAGCAGGAGTTCGTGGACCGGCCCGAGGACGCGGTGCACGACGCGGACCGGCTGGTGACCTCGCTGATGCACGAGCGGGGCTACCCGACCGGCGGGTTCGAGCAGCAGGCCGCGGACCTCTCCGTCGAACACGGCAGGACGCTCGAGCACTACCGGGCCGCCCACGAGGTCGAAGCGCTCAGCACCAGCAGCAAGGCCACCACCGAGCAGTTGCGCGGCGCCATGGTGCACTACCGGGCGCTCTTCGACGAACTGCTCTCCGACGGCGGCCGGGCCCAACCCGCCCGGTCCTGACCCGGTCCGCCACCCCGGCCGGCGCCTGTGACGGTGCCGCCCGGCAGGGAGGAACACCATGCACAGAGACAAAGACCAGCCGAGCCGCTTCAGCGGCGGCCTGTCCACCGAGGACCTGGCACAGCAGCCCTCCGGTGCACCGGCGCCCACCGACGCCGAACAAGGGACGGCCGCCCGCAGGCCCCCCGTCTTCCCCGGTGAGAGCACCGGCGGGACGACCGGGGAGCAGGCCCCGGGCAGGCGCCCCGGCACCACCGGCACGCCGACGGCGGACCGCGGTGACACGGCGGCGGACACGGCCGGAACACCCGACACGGTCCGAGCGCCCGACACGGCCACGACACCGGACATGCCGGGGACTTCGGACCCGGTCAGGGCTTCGGACATGTCCGGGACCGCCGACACGGCGGCGCCTGCCGGTACGGGGGGAACTCCACAAGCGGCCGGGACCCGGGGAACGCCCACCACGTCCACCGACGACGCCGAGGGCGCCCCGCGGCTGCTGAGCGAGGAGGACGAGCAGGGGTTCCGCGAGCGCTGGGGCGAGACCCAGAGCCAGTTCGTCGACGACCCCCGGGAGGCCGTGCACACCGCCGACACCCTCGTCGCCGACGTCATGCAGACCCTGGCCGCGACCTTCGCCCGGCACAAGCAGGAGCTGGAAGGCCAGTGGAGCCAGGGCGAACAGGTGGACACGGAGGAACTGCGCAAGGCGCTGCGCCGCTACCGGTCCTTCTTCAACCGTCTCCTCAGCACCTGACAGCCCGCCCGTCCACAGGTGTCCTCCGCCGCCGCCGGGGTACCGGCGTGTCGTGCGGAGGACACCTGTGGCTGAGGGACGATGGGCCTGCCCGGACGGTCAGGAGGGCGGGCTGGGAACGGAGGGGCTGCGGTGGACCAGCGGGTCGCGGGGCAGCGGGAGCGGGACGGCTCCCCGGCGCGAGCGCCCGGCGACGGCGCCCCCGGCACCGATCGGAACAGGCCGGCGGGGGACGCCCGGCGGCGCATCCCGCGCACCGACGCCGTCCTGCGGGACCCACGACTGCTCCGGGCGGCGCGGCGGCTCGGCCCGGGCCCCGTCAAGGCGGCCGTGCGGCAGGCGCAGGAACAGGCACGCCACGGCAGCCTCGCGCCCGAGGACGTGGTGGACACGGCCCTCGCGCTGCTGCCGCCCACGGCCGGGGGACTGCGCCCGGTGATCAACGCCACCGGCGTCCTCCTGCACACCAACCTCGGCCGGGCGCCGCTGTCGGCGGCTGCCCGGCAGGCGGTGCGGGACGCCGCCGGCCCCACCGACGTCGAACTGGACCTCGCCACCGGCGTCCGGGCCCGCCGCGGCCGCAGCGCCCTGGCGGCCCTGCGCGCCCGGGTCCCGGTCGCGCCCGCAGCGCACGTCGTCAACAACGGCGCCGCCGCCCTGGTCCTCGCCGCGACCGCGCTCGCCGCCGGCCGGGAGATCGTCATCAGCCGCGGGGAGATGGTGGAGATCGGCGACGGATTCCGCCTGCCCGACCTGCTGGTCTCCACCGGCGCCCGGCTCCGCGAGGTCGGCACCACCAACCGTACGGACGTCACGGACTACGCCGGGGCCGTCGGCCCGCGGACCGGCTTCGTCCTGAAGGTCCACCCGTCCAACTTCCGCGTCACCGGCTTCACCCGCGCCGCCGCGACCCGCGACCTCGCGACACTGGGCGTGCCGGTCGTCGTCGACATCGGCTCCGGGCTGCTCGCCCCCCACCCGCTGCTGCCGGACGAGCCCGACGCCGAGACCGAACTGCGGGCCGGTGCCGCCCTGGTGACCGCCAGCGGGGACAAACTGCTCGGCGGGCCCCAGTGCGGACTCCTCCTCGGCGACGCCGAACTCGTCCACCGCCTCGCCAGGCACCCCCTGGCCCGCGCCCTGCGCGTCGACAAGCTCACCCTCGCCGCGCTGGAGGCGACCCTGACCGGCCCCGCGACCCCGACCGCCACCGCCCTGACCGCCGACCCCGGGGAGCTGACGCGCCGCGCCGAACGGCTCGCCGCCGCGCTCGGCGACGCCGGCATCGACGTACGGGCCGTGGGCTGCGCCGCCACGGTCGGCGGCGGAGGCGCACCCGGCGTGACGCTGCCCAGCGCGGCCCTGTCCCTCCCCGAACGGTACGCCGCGGCCCTGCGCACCGGACCGCTCCCCGTCGTCGGACGGGTCGAGGCCGGGCGGTGCCTGCTCGACCTGCGGGCGGTCCCGGCCGAGGACGACGAACGGCTGGCCGGGGCCGTGCGACGGGCCGCGGAAGGGTAGGCGGGCGCCATGCGGGTCCTGACCACCGCCGGCCACGTCGACCACGGCAAGTCCGCCCTGGTGCGGGCCCTGACCGGGATGGAGCCCGACCGCTACGAGGAGGAACGGCGCCGCGGGCTCACCCTGGACCTCGGCTTCGTGTGGACGCGGACCGAACCGGACGGCGAGTACCTCGCCTTCGTCGACGTGCCGGGGCACGAGAAGTTCGTCGCCACCATGCTGGCCGGGGCGGGCCCCGTGCCCGCGGTGCTGTTCGTGGTCGCCGCCGACCAGGGCTGGCAGCCGCAGTCGCAGGAGCACCTCGTGATCCTCGACGCGCTCGGCGTGCGCCACGCCGTGCTCGCCGTGACCCGCAGCGACCTCGCCGACCCCGAGCCGGTGCGCGCGGACGCGGTCAGGCGGCTGGCCGCCACCTCGCTGGGCACCGTGCCGTCCGTCGCGGTGAGCACCGTGACCGGCGCCGGCCTGGACGCGCTGCGCACCGAGCTGGCCCGCCTCGCCGACGCCCTGCCCGTACCGCCCGCCGACGCCGACGTACGGCTGTGGCTGGACCGCGCCTTCACGGTGCGCGGCCACGGCACCGTCGTGACCGGCACGCTCGGCGCGGGCACCCTCAGGGTCGGCGACCGGCTGGTGGCCTCCGACGGCACGACCGCGCTGCGGGTGCGGGCGCTGCAGAGCCTCCGGCGGGAGCGGACGGCCGTCAGCGGGGTGGCGCGCGTCGCGGTCAACGTGCACGGCTCCCTGGACGGAGCGCTGCGCCGCGGGGACGTGCTGCTGACCCCGGACCGCTGGCTGCTCACCGACCTGATCGACGTCCGTGTGGCCGGTGAACCGGCCGGTGAACTGCCGCGGACGGTACGCCTGCACCTCGGCACGGCCGCCGTCGCGGTGACCGTCCGACCGCTGGGCGAGGACACCGCCCGGCTCACCCTGAGCCGGGCGCTGCCGCTGCGCGTCGGGGACCGGGCGGTCCTGCGCGAACCGGGCGGCGGCCGCACGCCCTGCGCGGCGACCGTCCTCGACGTCCGTCCGCCGCGCCTGGACCGGCGGGGCGCGGGCCGGGCCCGCGCCGCGGAACTCGCCATGCTGACCGGCCGGCCCGACGGCGCCGCCGAACTGCGCCGCCGCCGGCTCGTCCGCCGTACGGAGCTGCTGGCCATGGGCGTGCCCGCGCCCGCCGAGCCGGTCACCGGCGACTGGCTCGCCGACGAGCACCACTGGGCCGGACTGCGGACGCGGCTGGCCGCCGAGGTCGAGCGGTACGCCGGGGAACACCCCATGGAGCCGGGCCTGCCCACCGAAGCCGCCCGGCGGCTGCTCGAGCTGCCCGACCGCGCTCTGGTGGACGCCCTCGCCCGCACCCCGGGCGCCACCGCGCTGCACAGCAGGGAAGGTCGGTTGTACGGCCCCGGCAGCGTCCGCCCCGCCCTGCCACCGTCCCTGCGGGCCGCCGTGGACGCCGTACGCCAGGAACTGGAGAAGACGCCCTTCCGGGCGCCCGAGGCCGACCGGCTCGCCGAACTCGGCCTGCACCGCAAGGCGTTGGCCGCCGCCGTCCGGGCGCGCGCGCTGCTGCGCGTGAGCGACACCGTCGTCCTGCTGCCGGGGGCGGACACCGAGGCCGCCGCGGTGCTGCGCCGGCTGCCGCAGCCCTTCACCCTGAGCGAGGCGCGCAGGGCCCTCGACACCACCCGCCGGGTCGCCGTGCCGCTCCTGGAGCTCCTCGACGCCCGCGGACACACCGAACGCGTCGACGACCTGCACCGGCGCTGCCGCCCGCAGGACCCTCGAAAGCCCCCGAACACGTGAAGCACGAGGGCGGCACGTGAAGCGGGCGACAGCTGAAGGGGGACGGAGGCGGACGGGAATCGAACCCGCCTGCCCGAGATCCTCGGGCACCTCGGTTTTGAAGACCGGGAGGGCCACCAGGCACCCACACGCCTCCACCGCCCGCCAGGCTACCGGAAGGACCCGGCATGACCGCCAGCCGCGAGACACCCGTACGGCTCACGCAGTTCGCCCACGGCGGGGGCTGCGCCTGCAAGATCCCGCCCGGTGAGCTGGAGGACCTGCTCGGCGGGCTGACGGCGCCGCTGCCGCCGCCGGCCGACGCCCCGATGCTGGTCGGCCCGGCCACCGGCGACGACGCGGCGGTCGTCGCCCTGCCCGCACCGCAGGGGACCGCCGCGCCGGCGCTCGTGTCCACCGCCGACTTCTTCACCCCGGTCGTCGACGACCCCTACGACTGGGGCCGCATCGCCGCGGCCAACGCCCTGTCCGACGTGTACGCCATGGGCGGCCGCCCGCTCCTCGCCGTGAACCTCCTGGCCTGGCCCCGCGAGGTACTGCCCTTCGAGCTGGCCCGCGAGGTGCTGCGCGGCGGCCTCGAGATCGCCGCCGAGGCCGGCTGCCACGTCGGCGGCGGGCACAGCGTGGACGATCCGGAACCCAAGTACGGCATGGCCGTCACCGGTGTCGCGGACCCGGCCCGGCTGCTGCGCAACGACGCCGGCCGCCCCGGCCTGCCGCTGTCCTTGACCAAACCGCTCGGCCTGGGCGTCCTGAACAACCGTCACAAGGCCACCGGGGAGCGGTTCGCGCAGGCGGTGGCCACGATGGTGGCCCTCAACCGGGACGCGGCAGCCGCCGCCCTCGCCGCGGGCGCCCGCTGCGCCACCGACGTGACGGGCTTCGGGCTCCTCGGCCACCTGCACAAACTGGCCCGAGCCTCGGGCGTCACCGCGGTGGTCGACACCGCCGCCGTGCCCTACCTGGAGGGCGCCCGCGAAGCCGTCCGCGCGGGGTACGTCAGCGGGGGCACGCGGCGCAACCTGGAGTGGGTGGCGCCGTTCACCGACTTCGGCGGCACCGACCCCGACACGCGGCTGCTGCTGGCCGACGCGCAGACCTCCGGCGGCCTGCTCGTCGCCGGGGAGGTCCCCGGGGCCCCCGTGATCGGCGAACTGGTCCCGCGCGGCCCGCACTCGCTCGTCCTCAGGTGAGACGACACGGACCGGCCGGGGGACGGGGCACCGCCCGCACGGACGCCCCTCACGGCTCCGTCCCGGTGCGGTCGTCGATGCCGGCCCGCCGCCGGTAGGAACGCACCAGCGCCGGGGCGGCCGGCCCGCGGGGGCGGCGCCCCGGGCGGATGTCGACGGCGAACGCCTTGGTCTCCTGGATGTGGGTGTTGGGGTCCAGGGACAGGTGCACCAGTTCGTTGGCCGCGTCGCCCGTGCTGCGGCCGTTCGGGCCCCAGTGGTACGGCAGCCCCACCTGGTGCAGGGTGCGGCCGTGCACCGTCAGCGGCGGCACGCGGTCGGTCACCAGGACCCGCGCCTCCACGACTCCCCGGGCGCTCACGATCGTCGCCCACCCGGTGTGCTCGAGTCCGCGCTCGGCGGCGAGATCGGGCGAGACCTCGCAGAAGAACTCCGGCTGCAACTCCGCCAGGTACGGCTGCCAGCGGGACATGCCGCCCGCGGTGTGGTGTTCGGTGAGCCGGTAGGTGGTGGCCACGTACGGGAACACCTCCGAGCCGGGCTCGTCACCGCTGGGCTGGTAGCGGTTGTCCGGGAGGGACGGCATGACCTGCCGCACCGGGTTGCGCTGCCTGCCGTAGAGCAGGTTCGGGAAGGGCGAGTCCTGCGGCTCGTAGTGGGTCGGCAGCGGGCCGTCGGTGAGCCCGGAGGGCACGTACAACCACGCCTTGCCGTCGGCCTGCATGACGAACGGGTCGATGCCCGAGAGCGCCTCGGGGCCGGTGGCGTCCGGCGGGGGCCGGTGACCGGGCGCCTTGTCCTTCTTGAAGTCGGGGATGTCGTGGCCGGTCCACTCGCCCTCCTCGGCGTCCCACCACACCAGGGCCTTGCGCTCGCTCCACGGCCTGCCCTCCGGGTCCGCCGACGCACGGTTGTACAGGATGCGGCGGTTGGCGGGCCACGCCCAGCCCCACTGGGACGCCACCCAGTCCTGTTCCGTACCGGGCTTGCGCCGCGCGGCCTGGTTCACCCCGTCGGCGTACACCCCGCAGTAGATCCAGCAGCCGCAGACGGTGGAGCCGTCGGCCGCGAGCTGCTCGTAGGAGGCCAGGGGACGGCCCTCGGCGTCGCGCCCGTTGATCTCCGCGAGGACCTCTTCCGCGTCCGGCTCGGCCCGCCCGCCCTTGGTCCCGTAGTCCCACGTCAGGTCCAGCACCGGCCGGTCCATCGGATCGGCCGACCCGGCCAGCTTCTCGCGGATGATCCGCCCGAGGTGGTAGGTGAACCACAGGTCGCTGCGCGCCTCGCCGGCCGGCTCCACGGCCTGGTGGTGCCACTGGAGCAGCCGCTGCGTGTTGGTGAAGCTGCCGTCCTTCTCGGTGTGCGCGGCGGCCGGCAGGAAGAACACCTCCGTGCCGATGTCCTCCGTACGCAGCTCGCCCGTCTCGATCTCCGGGCCGTCCTTCCACCAGGTGGCCGACTCGATCAGCGAGAAGTCCCGCACGACCAGCCAGTCCAGGTTGGCCATGCCCAGCCGCTGGAGCTTGGCGTTCGCAGAACCCACCGCCGGGTTCTCACCCATGAGGAAGTAGCCCTTGCAGACACCCTCCAGCTGGGCCGTCACCGTCTCGTACGTGGAGTGCGAGCCGGTCAGGCGCGGCAGGTAGTCGAAGCAGAAGTCGTTGTCCTCCGTGGCCGCGTCGCCCCAGTACGCCTTGAGCAGGCTGACCGTGTAGGCGCGCATGTTGCCCCAGTAGCCCTTGCGGGCGGCCTCGCCGCGCACGAAGGCGTCCAGGTCCTCGTCGCGGTGGGCGTGCGGCATCGGGATGTACCCGGGCAGCAGGTTGAACAGGGTCGGGATGTCCGTGGACCCCTGGATGGAGGCGTGTCCGCGCAGCGCCATGATGCCGCCGCCCGGACGGCCGATGTTGCCGAGCAGGCTCTGCAGCACGGCCGCGGCCCGGATGTACTGCACCCCCACCGTGTGCTGGGTCCAGCCCACCGCGTACGCGAAGGCGGTGGTCCGCTCGCGCCCGGAGTTCTCCGTGACCAGCTCGCACACCTGCCGGAACTGGTCCTGCGGCACCCCGCAGATCCGTTCCACCAGCTCGGGTGTGTAGCGGGCGTAGTGCCGCTTGAGCACCTGGAACACGCAGCGCGGGTGGCTGAGTGTCTCGTCCCGTTCGGGCTCGCCCTCGCCGACGTCGGGGCCGCCCGAGCCGTGGGACTCGCCTCCCGCCGCCTCGGTCACCGAACGGCCGCCACCGGTGCGCTTGCCGTACTCCTCGTCGCGCTGCCCGGAGGCCGCCTGCATCTCCGTCCCCTCGTACTGCCAGCTGCTGTTGTCGTAGCTGCGGCCGTCGGCGTCCAGCCCGGAGAACACCCCGTCCAGGTCCTCGGTGTCGCGGAAGTCCTCCCGCAGCACCACCGGCGCGTTGGTGTAGGCCACGACGTAGTCACGGAAGTACGCGTCCGTGCTCAGCACGTGGTTGATGATGCCGCCGAGGAAGGCGATGTCCGACCCCGCGCGCAGCGGCACGTGCAGGTCCGCGAGCGCACTGGTGCGGGTGAACCGCGGGTCCACGTGGACCACCTTCGCGCCGCGCGCCTTGGCCTCCATCACCCACTGGAACCCGACAGGATGGCACTCGGCCATGTTCGAGCCCTGGATGACGATGCAGTCGGCGTTCTGCAGGTCCTGCTGGAAGGTGGTCGCGCCGCCGCGCCCGAACGAGGTTCCCAGACCGGGAACGGTGGAGGAGTGTCAAACACGCGCCTGGTTCTCGATCTGAATCGCTCCGAGCGCCGTGAAGAGCTTCTTGATCAGGTAGTTCTCTTCGTTGTCCAGCGTCGCGCCACCCAGACTGGCCACGCCGAGCGTGCGCCGGGTGCGCGTGCCGTCGACCTCCCACTGCCAGCCCGCGCGCCGCGCCTCGATCATCCGGTCGGCGATCATGTCCATCGCCGTGTCCAGGTCCAGGCGCTCCCACTCGGCGCCGTGCGGACGCCGGTACAGGACGTAGTGCTCGCGGGCGCTCCCGGTGGTCAGCTGGAGACTCGCCGAGCCCTTCGGGCACAGCCGGCCGCGGGAGATCGGGGAGTCGGGGTCGCCCTCGATCTGCGTGACCCGCTCGTCCTCGACGTACACGTTCTGGCCGCAGCCCACGGCGCAGTAGGGGCAGATGGACTTCACCACCCGGTCGGCCGAGGCGACCCGGGGCGTGAGCCGCGCGCTCGGCCCGCTCTTGGCGGCGGCGCCGCGGCCCAGGGGGTCGGTGCCCTTGAGCTGGCGGTAGACCGGCCAGGAGTCGATCCAGGTGCGTACACCCATGACGTCGTCCTCCTTCCGGCACCGCGCTCCGCGGCGCGGTTGCTGCGGAGTACCCCGGACGCGCCCGGCGAAACCGGGCCCGGCCCGGCCGCGGGCACCCGGCCGGTCAGCCGACGCAGCCGTTCGCGCTGGGGTACGGCCGGTCAGCCGGCGCGGGCCCGCAGCCGTTCGCGCTGGGGTACGACCGTGTAGCGCGGATCCTCGGCGGAGGCCACGCCCGCGTGGAAGACGCCGAAGCGCAGCGCCGCCGACCCCGTCAGCAGCGCCGCCCCCGCCACCACCCCCAGCGCCCGGCCGCGTCCCCCGCGTCCCGCGCCCGCGCACGCCGCCAGCGCGGCACCGCCCGCGGTCAGCACCTCCGCGGCCCGCAGCAGCCGGTGCGGCCGGCCCTGCTCGAACGGCTCGGCCGCCAGCCCCATACCCCGCTTCATCAGACGGAAGGCGCCCAGCTCCAGCGCGGCGCCCAGCACCGCCGTCCGGCGTGCCGGACCCGTCTGCCGGGGCGGCGCGCAGGCCAGCGCCAGACCGGCCGCCGCGCTCGCCCCGGACCCCGCGAAGACGAACGGCAGCGCGCGGTAGCCCTCGTGCCAGGCGGGCACCGCCGTGTCGGAGAGCAGGACGGCGGTGTACGTGACGACGGCCGGCCCCAGGACGGCCGCCGCGGCGGTGGCGCCCGCGCCGACGAGCCGCCACCGGCCCGTGACGTCGGCGGCAGCGGCGGCCAGGGTCAGCGGCGCGTACCCGGCCAGCAGCCACGAGCCGGTGTTCATCGGCGAGGTGGGCTTGAACACGCGGAGCATGTTGAGGAAGCGGGCGGGCCGGCCCAGATCGTGCACCAGCGCGCCCAGCGACAGGGTGATGGCACCGGCCGCGCCCAGCTTCGCCACCCGCGTCAGCGCGGGCCGCCCGGTGACCTGCCCGCCGGCCGCCAGCACGGACGACCCGCCGGCCAGCCCGCCGAGGTAGAGGTACCCGGCGATGTCGACCGGCTTCCACGTGGGTTTGTTCAGGACCGGTTCGCCGTAGTACGAGGAGAACGAGGCGTCGGGGACCATCGGCTGCTCCCGGCGTCCGCGCCGACCGCGACCGCGACCGTGCCGGCCGGCGGGCCCGGGCGCCGGTGCGTCCCGGCCGGGCCGCGCGCCCCGCACACCCTCGCGTGTGACGTCCGATCCGCCGCCCGACGTCCCGCCCGCTCCCGGGTTCGCCGCTCCGCCCGCGCCGTCCGCTGCGCCGTCCGGTCCGTTCACCGGGGCCTCCTGAGGAAACCGGCGACACCCAGTGCGGCGAGCGACGCGGCGGCCATCGCCGCGTGTCTCCACATCGAGGGCAGGTCCCGGGTGGTGACCACCGGGTCGGGCGGCAGGCCGTAGACCTCGGGCTCGTCGAGCAGCAGGAAGAAGGCGCCGTCGCCGCCGACCCCGTCCTCCGGGTTCTCCCCGTAGAGCCGGGCCCCGGTGACGCTCGCCGCGTGCAATCCCGTCACCCGGGCGGCGGCCCGCTCCCGCAGTTCCTCCAGTGGGCCGAACTGGATGGACTCGGTCGGGCACGCCTTCGCGCACGCCGGTTCCATCCCGACGCCGAGCCGGTCGTAGCACAGCGTGCACTTCCAGACCCGGCCGTCCCCCTCGCGCTGGTCGATGACACCGTAGGGGCAGGCCGGCACGCAGTACCCGCAGCCGTTGCACACGTCCTCCTGGACCACGACGGTGCCGAACTCGGTGCGGAACAGCGCTCCGGTGGGGCAGACGTCCAGGCACGCCGCGTGCGTGCAGTGCTTGCACACGTCGGAGGACATCAGCCAGCGCAGCTCGGTGCGCCCGTCGGGCGTGGGCGGGGCGGCCGGTGCGGCCGGTGCGGTGGGGGCGGCCTTCGGGTCGGCGAGGCCGCGAGCAGCCTCGAACACGTCGAACCCGCCGGGACCGGTCCCGGGTTCCGGCCCGGCGGCCGGCCCGGTCTGTTCGATGAAGGCGACGTGCCGCCAGGTGTTCGCGCCCAGGCCGCGCGTGTTGTCGTAGGACATGCCGGTCAGCTCCAGCCCGTCCGCGGGCACGGAGTTCCACTCCTTGCACGCCACCTCGCACGCCTTGCAGCCGATGCAGACGGAGGTGTCGGTGAAGAAGCCCATGCGCGGCGGGGCGTCGGGGTAACCGGCGGCCTCGGCCACGTTCGGCTGCGGCCCGTACAGCAGGTTGCGGGAAGCGGACGGGGGCCTGCCGTCCGCCCGGCCCGCCGCCGTGTCGCCCTCGCTCATGCTCCGGCCTCCTCGTTCGGCTCCCGCCCGGCACGCGGCGCCGCCCGGGCAGGAGCGCGTGCAAGAGCCCGGCACGGGTTCCCTCGGGGGGCCTGGGCGAAACCGCGCCGGACGGGGAGGGGTCAGGGCCCGGTGTCCGGCGGCAGGTGCGCGTTGTGCCAGGCGATGGCCCGGCGGATCTCCGGTTCGTGCAGGCCCGTGCGGCAGCCGAGCTGCACCAGCGTGAGCACCGGTGTGCCGCCGCTCAGGGCACGGTCGATCTTCGCCGCCCAGAGTTCCTCCTGGACGAAGGGGCGGTGCCGGTACTGCTCCTGTACCACCGCGAAATGGGCCTCGCCGCACGCGGTGACGAGGCGCATCCCGTCGCACCAGTCCTGGGTGGGATGGACGGCGGAGGAGTCGGGCACGTACCCGCTCACCGCCTCGTCCGCGGGGAACGCCAGGGCGCACAGGTCGCACAGCTCCAGCGGTACGGGTGCGACGGGCCGTACGCGCTTCCTGCGCTTCCACATGGCGACTCCCGGGGGTGCAGCGCGCTCGACACAAGGAGTTGCCCGTCGGGCGGACTCCGAAACGCGAAACGCCCCGGTGGCGCGGCCGAACGCCCGCCCCCGGGGCTCACGCTCCCCGGCTCTCGCCGGGGCTCACGCGGCCCTCACGCTCCACGGCCGGCCCGGCGGGGCGGACGGGACGGGCCCGGGCCGCGCCACGGGTCTCGGCGGCCAGGGAAGCGACGGCGGCCGCAGGCCCGCCGTGCTCGGCCGCGCGCCGCAGCCGCCGTGCCGCGCTGCCCTCGGCCAGGGCCCTCTCCAGCAGCTCGCCCACGGTGTCCCGGTCGCCGGTCGCCTCCAGTGCCGGGCGGAGCCGGCCCACCATGCCGAGCAGGACCGTACGCGCGGCGGCGGCCCGGCGCGTGACCGGATCGACCAGGGGGCCTTCCAGGCCCGAGCGCGCCGCCTGCCATGTGGCCGCCCGCAGCCATTCGTGGTGGCCGTCGCACCCGGGGTGCTCCCGCCGGGCGAGCCGGACGCAGGCGTCGTGGACGAGCGCCCGGAAGAGCCCGGCCACCAGCACCACCGTCGTCACGCGCGGGCAGGCGTCGCAGATGCGCAGCTCCAGTGTGCGCTGGTGCGCGGAGGGCCGGACGTCGTAGTAGATCATGCCCGCGTCACTGATCACCCCCGAGCGGACCAGGTCGCTGAGCAGGGCGTCGTAGGAGGCGGCACCGGAGTGGCAGCCGGCCGGTCCGGCGGTGGGCCAGCGCTGCCACAGCATCGTCCGCCAGCTCGCGTAGCCGGTGTCGGCGCCCAGCCAGAACGGGGAGCTGGCGGAGAGCGCGAGCAGCGGTGGGAGCCAGGGCGCGACCAGGCACATGGCGCGCACGGCGGTGTCCCGGTCGGGGACGTCCACGTGGATCTGGGCGCTGCAGATCAGCTGTTCGTCGGCGACCCGCCGGTACTGCTCGGCCATGCGGCGGTAGCGCGGGTCGTCGGTGACATCACCCGGGGTGAGGGCGGCCAGGGGCACGGTCCCTGCGGCCACCACCGCGACTCCGAGCGAGGAGGCCGCCCCGGCGAGGCGCTGCCGGGACGCGACCAGGTCGGCGAAGAGGCCGTCGAGGGTGTCGTGCACCCCGCTGTTCCTCTCCACGACCGACCGCTGCAGCTCGGGCGCGAACCCGGGCTCCGCCAGCCGTCCCAGCACCGCGGCGGCCCGGGGCACCAGCCGGCCGCTCTCCGCCTCCACGAGGTGGAACTCCTCCTCGGCCCCGATGCGCAACGTCACGGTGCATCCCCGCTCTCGTGGGCCGGGTGCCGCCCGGCGTCGCCGCCGTGCCGGTCAGCGCATGGCCCGGTACGCCGCCGCGGTCGTCAGGCCGTACACCAGGTGCGGTACGGCGTCGGACACCCAGGACGCCAGGTCCCAGGAGGCGGGGTCGGTCAGCCGCAGGGTGATCGAGGGCGCGTTGGCGCCCACCATCACGGCGGCGCCCAGCAGCGGTCCGGCCGCCCAGTCGTTCAGGGGCGGGCGGCGGTGCCGGAGCAGACCGTAGACCACCCCTGCGCCCACACCCGTGGCGTACCCCATGAGCGCGCCGGCCGCCTGGGTGCGGTTCTCCTTCTCCTCACCGTCCCCGAGCGGTATCCGGGCGCGGTCCGCGAGACGCTTTGCGACCTGCGCCGGGATACCGCTGGACGGCCGCCCGCGCAGCAGCATGTCGCCGTAGGTGACCATGTCCAGGGCCAGCGTGCCCGCGGCACCCGCCAGCAGGCCTTTGGTGATCGCGTGCATACCGGGCTCCCTCTCCCTCGACCGGAACCGGGTCAGTTCCACAGGGAGTAGGTCACCACGCGCTCGTACCCGTCCGGCCGGTGGCCGGGGAAGGCGAGGCTGAGCCGGGTGAAGTGCTGGACCTGCGGGTGCTTCTTCCACGGCTGTGCGCGGTCGAGCCGCACGACGACCGGGTACGAGTGGAAGGTGCCCGCCGCGCAGTACGGCTTGCAGTCGTTGACGAGGTTGACGCCCTCGGCCACCGCCGACCGGCCGTTCCACTTCGTCCAGTGCAGCGAGGACAGGCGGCTGTTCGCGTCGCCGCACGCCAGGATGAACGCGTCGGGACGCGTCTGCGGCTTCCAGAAGCAGTCGACGAAGACGGGCTGCCGATGCGTCGTGTGCGAGGCCGCTGTCGGTGACGCCTGCGCCGCGGATGCGGCGGAGGCCGTTCCCAGGCCCGCGGTGAGCATCACGGCTGCACCGAGTGTGACCGCTGTCCTCACTGTGTGTTCGCCCATGTCCGCTCCCGGCCGACGACGTCAGAAACTCTTCCACGACGCTACGACGGGGCCGGAGGTTGCACCACTCGGACGGAGCAGCGACGGCCCGCCCCGAGGGAGCCGGTGGAGGCGGTGCAGCCTCAGCCGGGGGGCTGCCCGCGTGCGGGCACGCCGAGCGGTGGGTCGCCGTCGTCCGGACCCGGCTGACACGTCTCGCACAGTTCGTGCTGCCCGTCATGGGTGACGACGGTTCCCCAGCCCAGGCAGTGCTCGCAGTCGCGGGCGAGACCCAGGTCGGGGTGCGGAGGCGGGGTGGGGCTGTGGTGGGCTCCGTACGCCATGCGGGGGCGGCTCCTCGAAGTCGCGATGCGGATGCGCACCATTTTGTCTGATTTTTCTGTCTTGTCCAGAAGTATTTTCCGGTCGGCCGGCCGGGGCGGGGGCCGGCGGACAATCGCTCCGGCCGGTGCGGCCCGACCGGCGGGACCACGTCCGGCCGGACCACGTTCAGGTCAGCACACCGTCGACCGCGATGTTCAGATGGCGCGGTCCGCGCAGCACCGCGTTCTGCCGGTAGGGCGGGGGGTCCTCGACGAGCCGGGGGTTGTCCAGGCGCCGGGCCAGCTCGGTGAGCGCGATCTGTGTCTCCAGCCGGGCCAGCGGCGCGCCGAAGCAGACGTGCACACCGCTGCCGAACCCGAGGTGCTGGATGTCCCCCCGGTCCGGGTCGAACCGGTCGGGGTCCGCGAAGCGCTCCGGATCCCGGTTGCCCGCGCCCAGCACCAGCCAGATCCGCGACCCCTTGGGGATCGTCACCCCGCGCACCTCGATGTCCGTGATGCAGGTGCGCGAGGGCACGAGCTGGACCGGGGGCTCGTACCGCAGCAGCTCCTCGACGATGTCGACGCAGAACCCGGGGTCCTCGCGCAGCCGCCGCAGGTACTCCGGGTGGCGCAGCAGGGTGAGCATGCCGTTGGTGATGAGGTTGACCGTCGTCTCGTGTCCCGCGATCAGCAGCAGTACCGCCGTGCTGAGCACCTCCATCGTCGACATGGAGCCGTCGGGCCCGTGACCGGCCGTCAGGTCGGACAGCATGTCGTCGCGGGGCTCCTTGGACCGCTGCTCCACCAGCCCCGCCAGGTACATGCCGAGCTGGATCCGCGCCTCCTGCGCGGCGCGCTGGACCGGGGCCTCGGGGTTGTCGCGCGAGTCCGGGTCCAGGCCGGCGACGATCGGGTCCACCCAGGAACGGAAGCGCGGCTCGTCCTCGCGGGGCACCCCGAGGAGCCGGCAGATCACGGTCACCGGGAAGGGGTACGCGAACTGGTCGACGAGGTCGATCTGCCCGGCGTCACCGAGCCCGTCGAGGAGTTCGGCGACGATGCGGCCGAGTTCGTCGCGCATCGAGTCGATCCGGTGGGGCCGGTGCGGCGGCCCGAACGAGCTGTTGGCGATCCGGCGCAGCCGGTCGTGCTCGGGCGGGTCGAGCCGGATGAAGCTCGGCGGCAGGCCCGTCGCCTCCGGCTCGGACAGCTCGTCGGCGCCCGGTGCGCTGAGGTTGCGGGCGTCCGAGCTGATCCGGGGATCGTGCAGCAGGGCCTGGATGTCGTAGTAGGAGCTGATGACGTACGGGCCGCCCTCCTCCTCGTGCAGCACCGGTGTTTTGCGGAGTTCCGCGTAGAGCGGGTACGGGTCGGCGCGGCTGGAGAAGTCGGTGATCCGGCGCATGAGCGACGGTTGCGTCATGGGGAGGTCCTCTGGTGGGGGAGGGGCGGGGCGCCGGCCGGGCGGCGCGGCGGTCAGTGGCGGGCCGGGGTGAAGACCATGCGCCGGTCGGCGGGCGAGTATCCGCTGAGGGTCACCGTCGGGCCGTGCGTCGGCAGGGACGGGTCGGGGAAGTCGGCCGGGACCGGCTTGCGGCCCTCCGGCCGCCGGTCCACCGTCGGGTACTCCACCGGGAACGGCGCGCCGCTCTCGATCTGCCGCTCGTAGAACTCGAGCCACCGCGTGTTGTCGAAGCTCACGGCCGCGATGACCCGGCCCTGGTAGCCGTAGACCCCGACGAAGCGGCGCTCGGCGAGCGAGCCCTGAGTGATCATGATCTCCTCGCCCATGGACGGCACGCCCACGGACTTGATGTTCACGCCGAACTGCGAAGACCAGAAGGCCGGGACCCACATGTGCGGGCGCCGCTCGGAACTGGCGCTGATCATGTTGTGCGCGGCCACCTCCGCCTGCGCCACGGCATTGCCCCAGTGCTCCAGGGAGAGGAACTGGTAGCCGAACAGCGGGTGCGGGGAGCGGGCCACGTCACCGGCCACGTACACGTCGTCGGTGACGATGCCCCGGAAGTCGAACGCCCGGCAGCCCGCGTCGCAGGCGATGCCGCGCGGTCCCGCGCCGAGCCCGGAACCGGCCAGCCAGTCGGTGTTGCGGGTCGCGCCCAGGCACACCACCACGACGTCCGTCTCCACGACGCTGCCGTCGGACAGGTGGGCGGCCCGCACCCGGCCGACCGAGTTGCCCTCCAGCCCGGTGACCATGACACCGGTGCGCAGGTCGACCCCGTTGTCGTGGTGCAGGTCGGCGGCGACCGCACCGACCACCCCGCCGAGCGCGCCCACCAGCGGAGCGTCGGCCCGCTCGGCCACGGTGACGGCGATGCCCCGGTCGCGGCAGGCGGAGGCGATCTCCGACCCGGTGAACCCGGCTCCGATCACGAACACCCGGCGCGGCGCGGCCTTCAGCCGCCGGTGCAGCCGTACGGCGTCGTCCCGGGTACGCAGCACGAAGACCCCGTCGAGCTGAGCCTCCTCCGCCTTCGGCCAGGGCCGGGCGCGGACCCCGGTCGCGATCAGCAACCGGTCGTAGGGCACCTCGTCGCCGTCGGCGAGCAGCACCCGCTGTCCCGCGAGGTCGAGACCGGTCGCGGCCACGCCCAGGCGCCACGTCGCGTCTATCTCGCGGCGCCGGGGAAGGTCCGTGCGGTCCGGCGCCGCCTTGTCGAGCAGGACCGCCTTGGACAACGGCGGCCGGTCGTACGGCCGGTGGGGCTCGTCCCCGATCATGGTCAGTGATCCGGCGAAACCCTCCGCGCGCAGGGTCTCGGCGGCGCGCAGCCCGGCCAGCGAGGCACCGACGACGACGATGCGGCCCTCGCGGCGCAGCCACTCGTGGAACTGCTCAGCGGGCATCGAAGGCCCCCTGCCCGGCCGCGGCGGAGCGCTCGTCCCTCTCGCGCAGACCGTCCGCCGTGATCGCCCCCACCGGGCAGGCGGCCACGGCGCGGGCCACCTTCTCCCGCTGCTCGCTGTCGGCCCACGGGCTGTACACGAGTGACTCCTCACCGTGCATCGTGAACACGTCCGGTGCGAGGAAGGCGCACTGGGCATAGCCCTGGCACTTGTTGAGATCGACGACAAGCCTCATTGGCGACCCGCCCTTCCGGCGGCCTGGTCTTCGGGATCCACCCTCTCGGCGGGCGCCCTCGGACGGCGGTCATCTCCCCCACGACAGGATCCACAGCGCACGGGGCACGTCGCGCGCCGGAGCCCGCCGTCGGAGTGACGGGACAACGGGCCAGCGGGACAGCGCGAGAACGGCAGATAGTCGGAACGGGACGAAAGGAGAAGAGGCGAAGGGGCGCTGGGCCACAGGGGGCGGAAGAGGGGAGACGGGGAGCGAGCGGGAGCGGCCTCCGCCGCTCTCAGGTCGCCGGGCCGGCCGTGCCGGGGCGAACGCCGCGGCCTGGCACGGTGAGGATGTGCACGCTCAGGAGCAGCGCCCAGCCCGGGAAGGCCAGCTCGGCCCAGGGCACGTTGGAGGCGACGAACAGCAGCGTCAGCGTGGCGAGCAGCCCCAGCACGGTCAGCCACCGCGGCAGGATCCGCAGCCGGTGCCCCATCACGGACAGCGAGCAGGTGAAGACGGCAGCCATCCGCATGGCGTACCCGGTCATCAGCTCGTACGCCAGGTGGCGGCCGAAGTCCCAGGCCACGGGGGAGGGCGCGGGCCCGGAGGGGCGCGCGGTGGCGAGTACGGCGGCGGCCGCGGCGGCCGCCCCGAACATCGTGGCCACGAAGACCAGTCCGCTGCCCAGGAAGACGGTCGCCAGGAACTTGTCCTCGGCCGCCCCCACGTGGTTGCGGATCACGCCGACGAACCACAGGAAGAAGATCCCGGCCAGCGGCACGAGACCGAGCGCGGCACGGACCGCCTCACGCCGCGTGGAGTCGGTGAGGCCCGGGGCGGGGACCGCGGCCGCGCCCTCGGGGATGGCCAGCCGGATCAGCACGACGGCCGCCGCGAGCAGCAGCGCGAACAGGACCCCCGCCAGCCCCGCCGCCCGCGGGGTGCGCAGCGCCTGCCGGGCAGGTGCGGCCGGGGCGGTTGTCACTTACGGTAACCGAGGATGGTCATCATGCCGGACTCGGAGTGGTACTGGTTGTGGCAGTGCAGCATCCACAGGCCCGGGTTGTCCGCGTAGAAGTCGGCGACCAGCTTGCGGTGCGGCAGCACGATCGCCGTGTCCTTGCGCGTGCCGACGTCGTTGATGCCGGTCAGCGCGAACGTGTGGCCGTGCAGGTGCAACGGGTGCCACATGTCGGTGGCGTTGATCAGGGTGAGCCGGACCCGCTCGTCCTGGCGGATGGGATGGCGGTGCTCGGTGGTGTACGGCCGGTGGTCGAAGGCCCAGTCGTAGTTCTTCATGCTGCCGGTCAGCCGGATCCGGATATGCCGGTCCGGTTCCCCGTCGCGGAAGGCCACCGACTCCTGCGGCCGCAGGCTCCGGGCCGGCAGGATGCGGCCGTCCAGCTCGTCCGGGTGGACGGAGGCCGTGGGGAGCCCCTTGCCCTGGTCGGTGCGCAGCACGGCCAGCGCCCTGGCCTTGCTGCCCTTGCCCTCGGCCAGTGCGACCAGCGGGAACATGCCGTCCTTGACGGTGACGACCACGTCGTAGCGCTCGGCCATGCCGATGAGCAGCGCGTCCGTGTCCTGGGGCTCGACCGGGTAGCCGTCGGTGTGCGTCACCGTCATCCGGTGACCGCCCAGGGCGACCCGGAAGGCCGTGTCGGCGCCCGCGTTGATCAGCCGCAGCCGGACCCGGTCCCCGGGCTTGGCCCTGAACACCTGGGCGGACCGCGGCAGATGGCCGTTGATCAGGTAGTACGGGAAGTCGACGTTGCCGCCCATGCCGTCCAGGAGGCGGCTGTGGGAGTGCCGCAGGAGGCGGGAGGGCCCGCCGGCCGAGGGGTGGTACGGCGCGCTCCGCCCGGCGGAGGCGTGCGAGGCGGCGGAACCTTCCTGCTCGCCCCCTCCCCCCGTTTCTTCCATGTCCATGCTCATCGGCGAGCGCTTGCCCTTGTGCAACTGCGCCAGTACGCCGTCCGGGGTGGAGCCGTCCACCCCGTCCACCCAGTCGTCCAGGACGACGACCCACTCCTTGTCGTAGGAGAGCGGTTCCTCGGGGTCGTCCACGATCAGCGGCGCGTACAGGCCCCGGTCGAGCTGCATGCCCTCGTGGGAGTGGAGGAGGTAGGTGCCCGGGTAGGCCACGGCGAAGCGGTAGCGGAACTCATCACCCGGTTTGATCCCCTTCTGGGTGAGCCCCGGCACACCGTCCATGTCGCAGCGCAGGCGCACCCCGTGCGAGTGCAGCGTCGTCGCCACCGGCAGGCGGTTGGCCAGCGTGAGGTCCAGGATGTCGCCCCTGGTCACCCGGATCACCCCGCCGGGCACGGCGTTGCTGTACGCCCACGTCCTGACGGAGCGTCCGCCCAGGTCGAACGTGGTCTCGGCGGCGGTCAGCCGGAAGGTGCGCACCGGCCCCGTGCCGCGCTCGCGTTCGGCGGCCAGCACCTCGGGGTCGGACGGGTTCACGTACCCCTTGGGCCCCTTGGGGACGAAGGGCCGGCGTCCGCCGTCCGCGTCGCCGGAGCCCGGTGCGGATCCCGAACCCCGCTCGGTTCCCGGGTGCGGGCCCGCCTTTGAGGGGGTTCCGGACCCGGAACAGGCTCCCAGGAGACCCGAGCCGGCAGCCAAGATCGAGGCACTGAGCAGGGTGCGCCGCGTAGGTGTGTGCATGAATGAATAACACACGTTTTATGGCGATATGTGGGAGAACTGGGGCGGCGCGTCCGGTGATCCTGGCGGTCAATTTCCGTGCGGCCGCGCCCGGCAGCCGGGGAGGGTCACCCGGTCGGCCGAAGCGGGGGCGGGCGACCGGACCGTACCCCTCGGGATCTGCCGGACCGCACGGTTCAGGGCCTGCCGGACCGTGCCGTTCCGGGTGCGCCCGACCGTGCCGTTCCGCGTGCTCCTCGTGCTCCGGTTACCAGGTGCGGCGGCGTCCGGCGGCGCCGTCGAGGCGATCCGGCATCGGCCGGGCCGGCCGGAGCGGAAGGAACACGCCTGCACGCAGCGCGACTTGGCCGAAACTCGCCCTCTCGCGCGCCGGACGGGCGCAACAAAACGGCGGCAGGCGCCGGGATTCCGGTTCCTGCCGCCGTCTGTCGCCGTGTGCCGCTGGGTCAGTTGGCCCGGGCCGCCGCCCTCCGGGCGTTGTTGTACAGGCGCATCAGGTGCTTGGCCACGGCGCACGGCACGCCGTCCGCATGGCACTGGCGGCACGTCCGCAGGTGCTGTTGGTGTTCAGAATGCGCTTGCTGCAGAGCATCGCCCTGGGACGGCATGAGGATCCTCGCACGGGGTCGGACGGAGAAGAGCGCTCAACTTGGTTGTACGGAGCACCTGAAGCCAAAGTTGATCACGTTACTCCCGGTAGTGGAAAGCGGCATCCGGCCACGCTGAGCCACTGACCGTCCCGGCCCGTTCCGTCACGCAGAGTCATGCGTCCCAGGTCATCCGGCCTGTCGTCCGGAATATGCCCACCAGCGGCCCTCGTGCCGGTTCACGGCGATCGGCCTGCCGAAGCAGGAGGTCAGCCCGGGGCCGGTCAGCACCTCCGCCACGGGCCCGCCGGCCAGGACCCTGCCCTCGCGCAGCAGCAGGGCGTGGCTGACGGCAGGGGACAGCTCTTCCAGGTGGTGGGTGACCGTCACGGTCGCGAGCCGCGGGCGCCCCTGCGCCAGCCGGTGCATGGCCTCCACGAGGTCCTCGCGGGAGGGCAGGTCGAGGGCGTTGAACGGCTCGTCCAGGAGGAGCAGCGCGGGCTCGGCCATCAGTGCCCGGGCGATGAGGACGCGGGCTCGCTGTCCGCCGGAGCAGACGCCGTACGGCCGGTTCACCAGGTCTTTGATCTCCAGTTCGGCGAGGAGTTCGTGAGCGCGCTCGCGCACCTCGTCGTCGTAGGAGCGCCACAGCGGCTGCACCGTGCCGCTGTGACCGGTCAGCACGACCGTGTGCGCGTCGAGGTCCTGGGGGACACGCTGCGCGGAGGTGACGTGCCCGATGAGGGCCCGCAGTTCGCGCACGTCGACCCGGCCGAGGCGGGCGCCCAGCACCTCGACGGTGCCGGTCGTGGGGTGCATCAGCGCGCCGAGCAGCCGCAGCAGTGTGGTCTTGCCCGCACCGTTGGCGCCGAGCAGCGCCCAGTGCTCCCCGGGCCGGATCGTCCAGTCGATGCCGTCGAGGATCACCTGGTCGGTCGTGAACCGGCGCACGCCCACCTCCCGGAGCGCCACGACTGCTCCCGGATCCGCGGGTCCGCGGTCCTCCGCGGGCCTGCCTTCCGTTGTCTCCTCGGCCATCCCAGGGCTCCCCTCGACGCGTTCGGCCCCCGTCTCATCGGCACGGCAGACGTTAGATGCATCCGGCACCTTGTCGTCGGCCCGTCCGGTTCGTGGACGCCGCAGGGGGCGTGGCCGGCCGCTGCCGGGCGCGCCGGGTGCGCGCCGGGTCAGGCCGCGAGGTCGCGGGAGTCCCCCATGACGACGACCGGGTGCAGGCGCGGGTCGAGCGTGCGCAGCAGGTAGCGCATGTCCTCCTCGGACTGGCTCACGCACGCGGACGTACCGCTGCCGTGGTCCATGTGCAGCCAGACGCTGCCGCCCTTGTGCTCTCCCTGGGGCCTGGTGGGGTCATTGGGTGAGGTGCCCCGGACGCGGTTGTAGTCGATCGCGACGACGTAGTCGAAGTCGTGCCAGGAGTTCTTGTTCCAGTAGTGGGGCGCCTGGAACGAGGCCGACCGGGTGTACGGCAGCCGGGTCCCGGGGTCGGCCAGCACACCGCCCGCGTCGCTCAGGGTGAACACGCCCACGGGAGTGCGCTGGTCGCCTTCGTGGTGGTCGGACGTCCAGCCCTTCCTGCCGTTGTGCGCTGCCCAGGAACGCAGTTGCTTCCAGGAGGAGCCGCTCTTGGTGAAGACCCGTACCGTCGAGTCGGGGGAGTCGGGGCCCGCGCCGTAGACGGCGACCACCTGGCGGGTGCCGGCCGGGACACGCCGCCACAGCCGGTCGCCGATGCCGGGCACGCGGGTCGGCGCCGTACCGGGCGGCGCACCGGCGCCGGTTCCGGCCGTCTCTCCGTCCGGTCCGCCCGTACCTCCGTCCGCGCTCGCGTGGCCCGAACTGCCGCAGGCGGTCAGGGACATCGCCAGCGCTCCGCAGGCCGCCACCGCGACCATCGTCCGTATCGCACCGCCTTGTCGCAGGGCACCGCCGTTTCGCATGGCGCCCATGATTCCATCGGGGCCGCGCGGTTCGGGCCCCGCCCACAGGTGGTGTCCGTCACCCGAATGGCCCTCCGTGGCAGCGCCCCCAGGGCTGATCGGGTGTCTCCTGAGGTGAGAGAGGCGTCCATCAAGGGAGCCGATCATGTATGAGATGTGTGCAGGAGCCGAGAAGGCGGGCGGCGCGCTGGTGTGGCATGTCATGGCCAAGAACACGGTGACCACGCTCTGCGGCAGGCGGCTCGGCCGGCGCGTCGACGGGGCGAGCGCGCAGCGGGCCGGTCACTGTTCCACGTGCATGGCCTTGTTCGGGAAGCTGATGACCGCTCCACCGGCCGTCAGCTCTCCCGCCGGCACGGAGCAGTAGCCGGTCCGTGCGGCAGGGGCCTGTTCGACGGGAGGTCTTCCCGTCGGCCAGGCCCCTGCCGTTGCGCGGCGGTTGAGGCTGCCGGCCCCGGACACCCTCGGCTGGTGCTGGTGCTGGTGCTGGTGCTGGTGCCGGTGCCGGTGCGGAGCCTGCTGTGGGGCGCGACGCGCCGGTCGGGGGTCCGCGAAGCCGCCGCGCACGGCGGACCGTGCCGTCCGGGCAGTCCCGCGCTCACTTGCCTAAGGAATTTAGGAAAGTGCACAATCCCTTCAGGAAAGGGAGGGGATCACTGTGCCACGCGCTGGACTCACCACCGAACGCCTGGTCCGGGCCGGAGCGGAGCTGGCCGACGAGGTCGGATTCGAACAGGTGACCGTCTCGGCGCTCGCCAGACGGTTCGACGTGAAGGTCGCGAGCCTGTACTCCCACCTGAAGAACTCGCAGGACCTCAAGACCCGGATCGCCCTGCTGGCCCTGGAGGAGCTGGCCGACCGGGCGGCCGACGCCCTGGCCGGCCGGGCCGGCAAGGAGGCGCTGGCCGCCTACGCCGACGTGCAGCGCACCTACGCCCGTGAGCACCCCGGCCGCTACGCCGCCGCCCGGCTCCCCCTCGACGCGCAGACGGCGGCCGCCAGTGCGGGAGTGCGGCACGCGCAGATGACCCGGGCGATCCTGCGCGGCTACGACCTGGCGGAACCGGACGAGACCCACGCTGTCCGGCTGCTCGGCAGCGTCTTCCACGGTTACGTGAGCCTGGAGCTGGCCGGCGGCTTCAGCCACAGCGCCCCCGACTCCGAGGAGACCTGGGCCTGGGTCCTCGACCGCCTCGACGCCCTGCTGCGCGACCCCGCCGTGCTCTCCGGCGCGTCTCACGGAGCGGTATCCGGCAAGGATCATGCGCCCAAGTCGTGACGACTTGGGTGGGTCGATGCTAGAAAGGCCGGATGGCAGACCGTTTTGCCCGTCTTCGACGTATATCGGGGCGGTCGCTGGTGGGAAAGAGCCCACGAAGCGTTGCCGGACAGGTGTTCGTCCTGCAGGCGGCCCTCGTGGTACTGCTGGTGATCGGCGCCGTCGTCGCCCTCGTCCTGCAGTCCGAGCGGGACACCAGTGCCGAGGCCGAACGCCGGTCCGTGGCCGTCGCCCAGACCTTCGCCCACGCCCCGGGCATCCTCGCCGCGCTGCGCGCACCCGCACCCTCGCCCGTGCTCCAGCCCCTGACGGAGGTCGGACGCACCGCGGCGGGCGTCGACTTCATCGTCGTCATGGACACCCACGGCATCCGGTACACCCACCCCCTGCCCGACCGCATCGGCAAGCGCTTCGTCGGCAGTATCGGCCCCTCCCTGGCGGGGAAGGTCCGCACGGAGAGCGTGCACGGACCGCTCGGGCACGAGGTGCAGGCCACCGTCCCCGTCGAGGACCGCGCGGGCCACGTGGTCGCCCTGGTCTCCGCCGGGCTGAAGGTCAAGAACGTCACCGGGCAGGTGTACCGGCAGATCCCGATCATCCTCACCGCCGGAGCCGTGGCACTCGGCCTGGCCACCGCAGTGACGGCGCTGGTGGGCCGGCGGCTGCGCCGCCAGACGCACAGCCTCGGCCCCGCCGAGATGACCCGCATGTACGACCACCACGACGCCGTCCTGCACTCCGTGCGCGAAGGAGTGCTCATCGTCGGCGGTGACGGGCGGTTGCTGCTCGCCAACGACGAGGCCCGAAGGCTCCTCGACCTTCCGCCGGACGTCGAGGGCAGACACGTGACACACCTGCCCAAACTCCAGCCCGAGACCGTCGCACTGCTCGCGTCCGGCCGGGAGGCCACGGACGAGGTCCACCTCGCCGGGGGACTGCTGCTCGCCGTCAACCAGCGGCCCACCGACCGTGACGGGGGACCCGCCGGCACCGTCGTCACGCTGCGCGACTCCACCGAACTGCAGGCACTGTCCGGCCGTGCCGAGGCCGCCCGGGAACGGCTCGAACTCCTCTACGACGCCGGCCTGGGCATCGGCACCACCCTCGACGTCGCCCGCACCGCCGACGAACTCGCCCAGGTCACCGTCGGCCGCTTCGCCGACTTCGTCACCGTGGACCTCGACGACGCCGTACTGCGTGGCGAGGAACCGGACCCCGCGGCCACCGGGATGCGCCGCGTCGCCGTGCGCGGCGTACGGGACGACCACCCGCTCTACGAGAAGGGCCGGCTGATCGGCTTCCTGCCCTCCACGCCCCAGGCCCGCGGCCACGGCAGCGGCCGGCCCGAACTGGTGCCCGACCTGTCGTCGGCCGCCGACTGGCAGGCACAGGACCCCGAACGCGCCGGGCAGATCGTCGACTACGGCATCAACTCGCTTCTCACGGCCCCGATCCGGGCCCGCGGCGCCGTCCTCGGCGTGGCCAACTTCTGGCGCTCCAAGGAGCACGGCCCCTTCGAGGAGGAGGAACTGTCCCTGGCCGAGGAACTCGTGGCCCGCGCCGCCGTCAGCATCGACAACGCCCGCCGCTTCGCCCGCGAGCACGCCCTGGCCGTCACCCTCCAGCGCAGTCTGCTGCCCCGGGCGCTCCCGGACCACAGCGCCGTCGACGCCGGATACCGCTACCTGCCCGCCCAGTCCGGCGTCAGCGGAGACTGGTTCGACGTGATCCCCCTGCCGGGCGGCCGGGTGGCACTCGTCGTCGGAGACGTGGTCGGCCACGGTCTGCACGCCGCCGCCACCATGGGCCGCCTGCGCACAGCGGTGCACAACTTCGCCACGCTCGACCTGCCCCCCGACGAACTGCTGAGCCACCTCGACGACCTGGTCGGCCGCATCGACCAGGACGAGGCCTGCCCGGAGACCGCCGCGGACATCGTCGGCGCCACCTGCCTGTACGCGATCTACGACCCCGTCGGCCGCCGCTGCGCCATGGCGCGCGCCGGCCACCTCGCCCCCGCGCTGGTCCGCCCCGACGGCAGCGTCGACTTCCCCGACCTGCCGTCCGGGCCGCCGCTCGGGCTGGGCGGCATGCCCTTCCGCAGGGCCGAACTGGACCTGGAGGAGGGCACCCAGATCGTCCTGTACACCGACGGTCTCATCGAGGATCGTCGCCGCGACCTCGACGAGGGCATGGAACTGCTGCGCGAAGCCCTCGCAGGCCACCCGGAGCGGACGCCGGAACAGAGCTGTCAGGCCGCGCTGGAGGCGCTGCTGCCCGCCCGGCCCAAGGACGACGTCGCCCTGCTCGTCGCCCGCACCCGCGCTCTGCCGGCCGCGCGGATCGCCGACTGGGACGTGCCGCCCGACCCGGCCGCCGTAGCCAAGACCCGCGTCGCCGCCTGCGCCAAGCTGGACGAATGGGGCCTCGCCGAGCTGGGTTTCGGCCTGGAACTCGTCCTCAGCGAACTCGTCACCAACGCCATCCGCTACGGTTCCGCGCCGATCCACGTCCGCCTGATCCACGACCGCACCCTGATCTGCGAGGTCTCCGACGGCACCAGCGCCTCCCCGCACCTGCGCCACGCGGCGACCACCGAGGAGGGCGGCCGGGGCCTGTTCCTCGTGGCACGGACGACCGAACGCTGGGGCACCCGGTACACCCCGGGGGGCAAGGTGATCTGGGCGGAACTGGCCCTGCCGGACCGGCCGCCGGAGCCGTGGAACACTCAGGCCCCCTGAGAACGCGCCACCGAGACGATCACCTCCCGCAACTGCTCGACGTACAACCGCATGTTCTTGTACGCGACGTCGGTGTCCGGATAGCGGCTCGCGAACTGCAGCCCCTCGTGCAGCCGGTTGACCCACGCGCACACCTGGTCCCCGTAGGACACCCTGATCAGACCGTAGGCCTTCAGCTCGGCCCAGCGTTCGGACCCCGGGATGCCCCGGGCGTCGACGAACGAGACGATCGAATAGAGATCGGGGGAGGTCGGGCGGAAGTCGGCCCCGAGCAGCCGCAGCACCCGGGCCAGGGGCATGCGGGCCAGGGACCTGCCGGCGCGCAGCCGCGTGCTCACCATCCGCAGCAGGGCGGGGAAGTCAGCCGCCAGGGCCGTGTCGATCTCGATCGGCGCGCCGCCGACGTACCAGCCCACGGAGTCCATCCACTGCGACTTCCTCCTCGTGTGGAAGGGGACGACGGTCCGGTAGACCGGCTGACCGCCGATCTCGTGGACGATGAGACTCGTTGCCGCGAGGACACCGACCAGGCTCCCGCCGAAGGGACGGCAGTACGCCTCGAAACCGGCCGCGTCGTCGGCGTCCACGAGCATCTCGCGCATGAGTCTCTGGCGGGGCAGCGGGCCGCCGGGATCCAGGCCGAGATCGAGGGGGAAGTTCGGCAGCCGGCCGTCGCACCGGCCGATGAACTCCCGCCAGCGCTCCACGACGGCGTCGGCGCGGTCCAGTTGGTCCGCGCCGGCCCGTTCGGTCCGGCAGAAGTCGACATAGCTGCTGACCGGACGCGGCTGCGGACGGTCGCCCGCGACGCCCGCCGAGTACAGCTCATGGATCTCTGCGGGGATGCGCTGGACCGAGTAGGAGTCCACGTTGCTGTGGTCGAACGCCATGTACACACTCGCGCCGTCGTCCCTGACGACCGCCGAGAAGAGGAAGTTCGGCCAGCGCAACGCGTCCGCCGTCACGTCGAAACGGTCCTGCAGGTGCCCCGCCAGCGCGTCCGCGTCGGAGAAGTCACCGACCGTCTCGCGCCGCAGCGCCACGTCCCCGGCATCGAGAGTGAACCGCCGCATGTCGTCACCGGACCAGCGGAACCCGCTGCGCAGCGTCTCGTGCCGGAGCATCCAGCCGCGCAGGGCCTCACCGAGGGCGTCCAGATCGACGCTGCCGGGGACGTCGAACGCGGTGCCCAGCCAGGTCGGCACGAACAGCCCGCCCTCGCGGACGGACCGGGCCGTCCTGATGTGCGACTCCTGGATGTACGCCGGCGGACGGGAGTCGTCCGGCAGAGCGGACGCGGCCTCGACGGCCGCCGGATCGAGTGTCCACTCGACCAGCCGTCCCGGCCGGACCTCGCAGCGCTGGATGTCGGTCATACGCAAGGCAAGCCTCCGTTGCAGAGGGGGTACAGGGAAGCAACTGCGTACGGGCACGAGGGGTTGCGGGTCGCCGGGCGCCGTTCGATCTCCGGCGCCACTCGTTCGGGGACGTCTCAGCGGGCGGGCAACCGGTCGTAGGTCCGGAACGTGTAGGTCGCGTCGTAGCTCATCAGGTTGCCGCTCGGCGCCGGCAGACCGAGCCGCCGGTCGAGGGCCCTCGTCAGCGGACCGCAGTGCTCGGCGGCCGGGGCGGCGAAGGTGTCGTCGTACGCCGAGAACTTGATCACGGGCGGGTTGGTCGACACCCATTCCGAGGGGCTGGGCCGCTTCAGGGCGAAGTCGACCGGCTCCGCCGAGCCGATCACGCAGGCCCGGGGCAGCAGCGGACTCACCAGCCGGAAGCGGAGGCTGAACCGTCCCGTGTAGAAGTCGGACCGGCCGCCGTACTCGGGGTGTATCGCGAGGCCGAGCAGTGGCGGCTGTCCGGCTGCCGCGGTGCCGGTGAGCCCGCCGGGCACCGGGGTCGCCGCGGTGTGCATCGCACCCCACACCTGTCCCTGCGATCCGTCGGGCATCGGTCCCTCCGCGTGGGTCATCGTGATCGGCGCGAGCGTCACGGTGACGTTCCCCATCGTCAACCGGGGCGCGGCGGAGTGCACTTCGCACCGCCAGCTGCCCGGGTTCACGCCGGCCGGGAGAGCGGGGCAGTCGGCGAAGTCCGGCAGGGCCTCGGCGGCGCTCGCGGCAGGCGCGCCCGCCAGGCCCGTCAGGGCGATCGCACCGGCCAGGGCCGCTCCGGTCACGGCCGGAGCGAGGCGGCGGGCGCGTCGGACAGGGCGCCCGGGGCGGCCGGACCGCAAGAGGCCGGCCGTTTTGGTGCGCGGGGGGCGGGGGGCGTGTGCAGTGGTCTTCGGCATGACCCCAGACTGCCGAGCCGCACCGGGCCGCCACCATCCGTGACATCCCCGGCCTGCCCCTGACCGCACCCTGACGCCAAGTCAGGGACCGGCCCCCAGACTTTTCACCCGGTGCTCGCCCTGGCGCGGTGCCGCGGACCGAGGCGAGGCGGAAGCCCGTCACGCAGGCGTCAGGTGGCCGGCGGCTGGAAGATTCCCTTTCCGGACCGCCGCTGCGGAGTCGATCGGTGTGAGGGAGCCCGCCCACCGTCCGGCCGCTCGACGTGGACGACGCGGAGCGGCAACCGCGCCGCGGCGGCCTCGGCCGGCCCGGCGCCGGAGGGCACCGGGCGGACGGCCCGACGGAGTGGGCCGAGGCGTGGGCCGACCGGGTGCATTCCGGCCGGTATTGGGCCATCCCGGCGACGGCAGAAGACGCTTCGCGCTCTCCAGGGCGCCAGGATTGTGAAGAGCCCTGCGGACAGTCCCGCGGAACTCACGCATCCATGTCTTGAGAGAAAGCGTGTTACGGGCCGCATGACAGACGTTCAGCACATCACACCGGAAACCACCGGTCCCCGTCGTCGCCTGCGACCCGGAGCCGTGGTGGTGAAGTGGGTGACGACGACCGATCACAAGACGATCGGATCGCTGTACCTGATCACCTCGTTCGCCTTCTTCCTGTTCGGCGGCATCCTGGCGCTGGTGATGCGCGCCGAGCTGGCCCGCCCGGGCCTGCAGATCGTCTCCACCGAGCAGTTCAACCAGGCCTTCACGATGCACGGCACGGTCATGCTGCTGATGTTCGCGACGCCGCTGTTCGCCGGCTTCACGAACTGGATCATGCCGTTGCAGATCGGTGCCCCGGACGTGGCGTTCCCGCGGCTGAACATGTTCGCCTACTGGCTGTACCTGTTCGGCTCGCTGATCGCGGTGGGCGGGTTCCTCACCCCGAACGGCGCGGCCGACTTCGGCTGGTTCGCCTACTCCCCGCTGACCGACGCGGTGCACTCGCCGGGTATCGGGGGTGATCTCTGGATCATGGGCCTGGCCTTCTCGGGCTTCGGCACGATCCTCGGCTCGGTCAACTTCATCACCACGATCGTCTGCATGCGCGCGCCCGGCATGACCATGTTCCGCATGCCGATCTTCGTGTGGAACGTGCTGCTGACCGCGGTGCTGGTCCTGCTGGCCTTCCCCGTCCTGGCGGGCGCGCTGCTCGCACTGGAGGCGGACCGCAAGTTCGGTGCCCACGTCTTCGACCCCGCTAACGGCGGAGCCCTGCTGTGGCAGCACCTCTTCTGGTTCTTCGGCCATCCGGAGGTGTACATCATCGCGCTGCCGTTCTTCGGCATCGTCACCGAGATCATCCCGGTCTTCGCCCGCAAGCCGATCTTCGGGTACATGGGCCTGGTCGGCGCGACCATCTCGATCGCCGGTCTGTCCGTGACGGTGTGGGCCCACCACATGTACGTCACCGGTGGTGTGCTGCTGCCGTTCTTCTCCTTCATGACCTTCCTGATCGCGGTGCCGACCGGAGTGAAGTTCTTCAACTGGATCGGCACCATGTGGAAGGGCTCGCTGTCGTTCGAGACCCCTATGCTGTGGGCGGCCGGCTTCCTGATCACCTTCCTCTTCGGCGGCCTGACCGGCGTCGTCCTGGCCTCCCCGCCGCTGGATTTCCACGTCTCCGACAGCTACTTCGTGGTCGCGCACTTCCACTACGTCGTCTTCGGCACGGTCGTCTTCGCGATGTTCGCCGGGTTCCACTTCTGGTGGCCGAAGTGGACCGGCAAGATGCTCGACGAGCGGCTGGGCAAGATGACCTTCTGGATGCTCTTCATCGGCTTTCACACGACGTTCCTGGTGCAGCACTGGCTGGGCGCGGAGGGCATGCCCCGCCGCTACGCCGACTACCTGGCGGCCGACGGCTTCACCGGGCTGAACATGGTCTCCACCATCGGCTCCTTCCTGCTGGGCCTGTCGATGCTGCCGTTCCTCTACAACATCTGGAAGACGGCCAAGTACGGCCGGAAGGTCGGGATCGACGACCCGTGGGGCTTCGGCCGCTCGCTGGAGTGGGCGACGTCATGCCCGCCGCCGCGGCACAACTTCGTCACCCTGCCCATGATCCGCAGCGAGTCCCCGGCGTTCGACCTGAACCACCCGGAGGTGTCGCTGGCGGACCGGCAGGAGAACCTGGGCCTGCCGGCATGACGGACGCGGCGGGACGCACCGGCGAGGAGCCGTTCACCTCCGCCCACCTGGCCGACCAGGTGGAGGGCTACCTGCTGTGGCAGGCCCGCGTCGCCGAGGCGGAGGAACGGGCCCGCGCCTTCACCCAGCCGCTGCAGTGGCTGACCACCGCGCAGCGGGAGGAGATCGAGGACCACTACGTCCGCGACTGCCTGATCCGGGCCCGGGCGGATCTGCAACGCGTCGCCGACCGCTGCCGGGCGCTGCGCGGCGAGTACGAGGAGCGCTACCGGCGGCTGCGCGCCCGCTGCCTCGCCTTCTGGATCGCCGCTCTGACCGTGCTCGCCGCCGCCATGCTCGTGGTGGTGGCCGTCACCCGGAGCTGACCGCACCGGCCCCGCGGCCCCGGCCCCGCGGCCCCGGCCTCCGGCGTGCTCACAACTGCCCGCGGACGCCGGGTTCGCGCGGCGGCCTGTCCCCGTCCGCGTCCTCCTCCATGGCACGCCGGGCCGCGCCGCGTCGCCGGATCGGCAGAACCGTACGCCGGTGCAGATCCTCCAGGAGGAAGGCGGTGCCGGCGTAGAGGGCGAGCGCCACCAGAAGCAGCGCCGCGGCGGCGTCGGCGAGTTCCACCGCGCGCGGCGCGCCGAGCTGGTAGGCCGCCGCCAGCGCGGCACGCAGCGCCGACACGGTGAGGACGGCGCCGAGCAGCGTCTTGCCCAGGAAGCCGGTCACGGCCAGCGGCATGAGCATGAGGGCGAACGCGCTCAGGTACATGCCGACGGTGACGGATCTGTCCTGCGCCGGCGCGACGACGTGCAGCACCCCCAGCGCGGCCCACGAGGTGGCGAACAGGCCGAGCGCCGCCGCGGCGGCGGTGTCACGGCTCAGGAAGGCCATCACCGCGGCCAGGAACTCCAGCGGGAAGACGAACACCGCGAGCAGGATGCCCGCCGGCCGCACCTGGTCGCCGGTGACCAGCCCCAGGCCGATCCCGGCGAGCAGGACCATGCCGATGCCGAAGGCGAAGAAGCCGAGCGGCAGGGGATTGCCGTACGGCCGGACGGTGACGGTGGCGGACCGCTCGGCGTCCGCGTCGGTGCCGGTCACCTCCGCCGCGTACCCGAGGGCTCTCCGAGGAAACGCCGGGGCGGCGACGGCGTCAGGGCTGCGTCAAAGCCGAGGTGGGCGCCGTAAGAGAGACGTCAACGGGGGGCGGGATCCGGCCGGAATGGGGATTTCCTCTACTCGTCCGAAGCATCCGAACTCGTTCCAGGAGCTCACGATGGCCGATCTGGCCTTCGTCGTCACCACACTCGCGGTCTTCGCGCTGGTGGCCCTCGTCGCCAAGGGGGTGACGAAGCTGTGACCGCCGAGAACATCGTCGGCCTGGTCGTGGCCGTCGCCCTGCTGGGATACCTCGTCCTCGCCCTGATCTTCCCGGAGAGGTTCTGAGCCCCGCCATGAGTCCCGTACTTGCCGGTGTGCTCCAGTTGCTCGCCCTGGTGGCCGCACTGGCGCTCGCCCACGTTCCCCTCGGCTCCTACATGGCCCGGGTCTACTCCTCCGGCCGGCACTGGCGCGTGGAGCGGTGGATCTACCGGGGGATCGGCGCCGACCCGGACACGCAGATGCGCTGGCCCGCGTATCTGCGCGCCGTCCTCGCCTTCTCCGCGGCCGGTGTCCTCTTCCTGTACCTGCTCCAGCGCGTCCAGGGCGTGCTGCCGCTCTCCCTCGGCTTCCGGTCCGTCGAGCCCGCCCAGGCGTTCGACACGGCGGCGTCCTTCGTCACCAACACCAACTGGCAGTCCTACGCCGGCGAGCAGACGATGGGGCACCTCGTCCAGACCGCCGGTCTGGCCGTGCAGAACTTCGTCTCGGCCGCGGTGGGCATCGCGGTGGCCGTCGCGCTGGTCCGCGGCTTCGCCCGGTCCCGCACCGGTGAACTGGGCAACTTCTGGGCCGACCTGGTGCGCGGCACCGTCCGCGTCCTCGTGCCGGTCGCCGCCCTCGCCGCCGTCGTCCTGGTCGCGTCCGGCGCGATCCAGAACTTCTCCGGGATCCACGAGGTGGGCCGGTTCCTGGGCGGCTCGCAGCAGTGGAACGGCGGTGCGGTCGCCTCCCAGGAGGCCATCAAGGAGCTGGGCACCAACGGCGGCGGCTACTTCAACGCCAACAGCGCCCACCCCTTCGAGAACCCGACGCCGTTCACCAACCTCTTCGAGATCTTCCTGATCCTGGTCATCCCGTTCGCGCTGACCCGCACGTTCGGCCTGATGGTCGGCTCGGTGCGTCAGGGCCACGCCGTCCTGGCGGCCATGGTCACGGTCTGGCTCGGCTTCACGGCCCTGATGATGTGGACCGAGTTCGCCCACCACGAGGGAGCCCTGCAGCTCGCGGGCGGGGCCATGGAGGGCAAGGAGAACAGGTTCGGGGTCGGCGCCTCCTCGATCTTCGCCGTGGCCACGACGCTCACCTCGACCGGCGCGGTGGACTCCTTCCACTCCTCCTTCACCGGGCTCGGCGGCGGCATCACCCTGCTGGGCATGATGCTCGGCGAGATCGCGCCCGGCGGCACCGGCTCCGGCCTCTACGGCATGCTGATCATGGCTGTGATCGCGGTGTTCATCGCGGGCCTCATGGTCGGCCGCACCCCCGAGTACCTGGGCCGGAAGATCGGCTCCCGGGAGATCAAGCTCGCGGCCTGCTACATCCTCGTCACCCCGGCCCTCGTCCTGGTCTTCACCGCCCTGTCGACGGCGCTGCCGACCCCGCCGCACTCCGCCCTCAACCCCGGGGCGCACGGCTTCTCCGAGATCCTCTACGCCTACACGTCCGCCGCGAACAACAACGGCTCGGCGTTCGCCGGCCTGAACGCGAACACGGACTGGTTCAACACCACCACCGGGCTCGCCATGCTGCTCGGCCGGTTCCTGCCGATGGTGTTCGTCCTGGCGCTGGCCGGCTCGCTGGCCGAGCAGCGGCCGGTGCCGGTGAGCGCCGGCACCCTGCGCACCGAGAAGCCCCTGTTCGCCGGGCTGCTCGTGGGCGCGATCCTGATCATCACCGGTCTGACCTACTTCCCGGCGCTGGCGCTGGGCCCGCTCGCCGAAGGGCTGGCGTGATGACGACCCGTACCGAGAGCCAAGAGGACTCCATGTCCACAGCAACCCCCACCCGGGCGCCGCACCGCGACGCACCCACCGGGCATCACGAGGCCACGGGCCGCGTCGGCGCGGGCCTGTTCGACCCCGCGCAACTGCTCAGGTCGCTGCCGGACGCCCTGCGCAAACTCGACCCGCGGGTGCAGGCCAAGTCGCCGGTCATGTTCGTGGTCTGGATCGGCTCGGTGCTGACCACCGTCTTCTCCTGCACCGACCCCGGTGACTGGTTCGGCTGGACGATCAGCGCCTGGCTGTGGCTGACGGTCCTCTTCGCGGGCCTCGCCGAGGCCGTCGCCGAGGGGCGGGGCAAGGCCCAGGCCGACACGCTGCGCCAGGCCAAGACGGGCACCGTGGCCCGCCGGCTGGCCGCCGGGGGAGAGGAGCGGGTCCCCGGGACCGAACTGCGGATCGGTGACCTGGTGGTCTGCGAGGCCGGGGACGTCATCCCCGGCGACGGTGACGTCGTCGAGGGCGTGGCGAGCGTCGACGAGTCGGCGATCACCGGCGAGTCCGCACCGGTCATCCGGGAGTCCGGCGGCGACCGCTGCGCGGTGACGGGCGGCACCAAGGTCCTCTCCGACCGCGTCGTCGTCAAGATCACCACCAGGCCGGGCGAGACCTTCATCGACCGGATGATCAACCTGGTGGAGGGCGCCGCACGGCAGAAGACGCCCAACGAGATCGCGCTGAACATCCTGCTGGCCTCCCTGACCATCGTGTTCCTGCTGGCCTGCGCCACCCTGCCGCCCTTCGCCGGTCACGCCGGCACGCACCTGACGCTGGTCGTGCTGGTGGCGCTCCTCGTCTGCCTCATCCCGACCACGATCGGCGCGCTCCTGTCGGCCATCGGCATCGCGGGCATGGACCGGCTGGTGCAGCGCAACGTGCTCGCCATGTCCGGACGGGCCGTGGAGGCCGCCGGGGACGTCTCCACGCTGCTGCTGGACAAGACCGGCACCATCACCCTGGGCAACCGGCAGGCCGGCGAGTTCGTGCCCGTGCGCGGCACCACCGCGGCCGAACTCGCCGACGCCGCCCAGCTCTCCTCGCTGGCCGACGAGACACCCGAGGGCCGCTCGGTCGTCGTCCTGGCGAAGGAGGCGTACGGGCTCAGGGAACGGCACCAGGGGGAACTGGCCGGCGCCGAGTGGATCACGTTCACCGCCCAGACCCGGATGTCCGGCGTGGACGTCGACGGCCGACGGATCCGCAAGGGAGCGGCCGGATCGGTCGTCGCCTGGGTCGAGGAGCGCGGCGGCACGGTCGGAGCGGACGCCGGGGCCCTCGTGGACGGCATCTCGGCGGCCGGGGGCACCCCCCTGCTGGTCGCCGTCGAGGACGGGCACGGCGCCCGCGTGCTCGGCGTCATCCACCTCAAGGACGTCGTCAAGGACGGCATGCGCGAACGGTTCGCCGAACTGCGCCGCATGGGCATCAGGACCGTCATGATCACCGGCGACAACCCGCTCACGGCCAAGGCGATCGCCGAGGAGGCAGGCGTCGACGACTTCCTCGCCGAGGCCACCCCCGAGGACAAGATGGCCCTCATCAAGCGGGAGCAGGCAGGCGGCAAGCTGGTCGCGATGACGGGTGACGGCACCAACGACGCACCCGCCCTCGCCCAGGCGGACGTCGGCGTGGCGATGAACACGGGCACGTCGGCCGCCAAGGAGGCCGGCAACATGGTCGACCTCGACTCCAACCCCACCAAGCTCATCGAGATCGTCGAGATCGGCAAGCAGCTCCTCATCACCCGGGGCGCGCTCACCACGTTCTCCATCGCCAACGACGTCGCCAAGTACTTCGCGATCATCCCGGCGCTGTTCGCCGCGGTCTACCCGGGCCTGGACAAGCTCAACATCATGCACCTGTCCTCGCCCAGCTCGGCGATCCTGTCCGCCGTCGTCTTCAACGCGCTGATCATCGTCGCGCTGGTGCCGCTCGCCCTGAAGGGCGTGCGCTACCGGCCCATGAGCGCGGACCGGATGCTCCGCCGCAACCTCGGCATCTACGGCATCGGCGGCCTGATCGCCCCCTTCCTCGGCATCAAGCTGATCGACCTGCTCCTGTCCCTCATACCCGGAATCGGCTGACCGCCATGAACAACTCCTTCACGAACACCGCCCGGTTGCTCGGGGCGGGCCTGCGCGCCCTGCTCGTCCTGACCCTGCTGACCGGCGTCGTCTACCCGCTCGTCGTCACCGGCATCGCCCAGGGCCTGTTCCCCGGCAAGGCCGACGGCTCCGAGGTCAGGGCGGACGGCAGGGTCGTCGGCTCCGCGCTCATCGGGCAGTCCTACGACCTTCCTCCGAAGAAGGGGCAGCAGACCCCGCAGGCCGACCTGAAGTGGTTCCAGGGGCGCCCCGCGAACGGCCTGGCCACCAACAGCGTCAACACCCGGTACCACCTGCTCGTCTCCGGTGCCACCAACCTGGCCGCCGACAACAAGGAGCTGGCCGCGCAGGTCCGGGACGCGCGGGCGGCCGTCGTCAGGGACAACTCGGTGCCCGGCTACAGGGTCGATCCCTCCGACGTCCCGGCCGACGCGGTGACCTCCTCCGGCTCCGGCCTGGATCCCGACATCTCCCCGCAGTACGCGCGGCTCCAGGCCCACCGGGTCGCCGTACGCAACGCACTGCCCCTCGCGCCGGTCGAGCGGCTGGTGGCGGACCACACCGAGGGCCGCACCCTGGGCTTCATGGGCGAGCCCCGGGTGAACGTGCTGCGGCTCAACATCGCCCTCGCGGACCTCGTGGCCGCGCGGCACTGAGCGTGGCCCGGTGCCGTGCTCCCGGGCGCCGTGGTCACCCCCGGCCCGGCACTCTCATACGGTCAGTGTCCGGTCCGACGGGTGCTGGAGGCGGGCGGCCGCGGCGGCGCGGGCCGCCTCCAGCACGCCGAGGAGGACCTGCTTGCCGGAGGCGCGGTCGCGCACGTCGCACAGGACGACCGGCGTGGCCGGATCGAGGTCGAGGGCCGCCCGGACCTGCTCGGCCGTGCAGTCGCGCCGCCCGTGGAAGCAGTTGATGCCCACGGCGAACGGGATCCCGCGCTCCTCGAAGAAGTCGATCGAGGCGAACGAGGCCTCCAGCCGGCGCGTGTCGGCGAGGACGACCGCACCCAGCGCGCCCGTGGCCAGGTCGTCCCACATGAACCAGAACCGGTCCTGGCCGGGCGTGCCGAACAGGTACAGCACCAGTTCGGGACCGATCGTGATGCGGCCGAAGTCCATCGCCACCGTCGTCGAGGCCTTGCCCTCCACCCCGGACAGGTCGTCGACGCCGAGGCTCGCCTCGGTCATCCGCTCCTCCGTCTCCAGCGGAGGGACCTCGCTCACCGCGGCCACCATCGTGGTCTTGCCCACGCCGAAACCGCCCGCGACGAGTATCTTCAGCGCGGTGGGCATGACGGGGTCAGAGCTGACGGATACCATCCATCACCCTTTCGATGAGTTCCACGCTCGGCCGGCTCTCCCGCCCCGGTGGCGACTGCACCAGGATCAGCGAGGCGTCGAGCAGATCGCCGCACAGCACCTTCACCACGCTCACCGGCAGGTCCAGCAGGGCGGCGATCTCGGCCACCGCCAGCGCACGGTCGCGGCACACATCCAGGATGTGGGCCGCCTCCGGCTCCAGCTGGGCCGCGCCCGACTCCCGCGCGGACCGCGCGACGACCAGCGTGATCAGGGTGAACGCGTGCTGGCTGTGCTGGGTACGGCCACCGGTGATGGCGTACGGCCGTAAGTAGCGCCCGGCCTCCCCTTCGTCGTGCCGGCGCTGTTCAGGCATTCTGGACGGAGCCGCCGGCCGGGGACTGCACGCGCGGGGCGGCCGTGAGGTACTGGCCCACCTGCTTGACGAGCGTTCCCATCTCGTACGCCATCATGCCGACATCCACTTCCTCCGAGGCCAGCGCGGCCAGCCGCGCCCCCTTGCCCGCGGCCGTCACGAAAAGGAACGCCTTGTCCATCTGAATGACCGTCTGCTGCACCCGTCCGCTGTGGAAGTGACGGGCGGCGCCCCGCGCGAGACTGTGCACGCCCGAGGCCACCGCCGACAGGTGCTCGGCGTCGTCACGGAGCATGTCCTTGGACTTGCCGATGAGAAGGCCGTCCCCGGAGAGCACGATGGCGCAGCGGATCTCCGGAATCCGGTCCACCAGGCCGTCCAGGAGCCAGTCCAGCTGACGTCCGTTCTGTACCTGCTCAGTCATAGCCTGTCCTCACAGTTCATGGGCAGGGGGGCCTGCCGCATCGCTCTGCCGCCCGGGCGCGCCGTGCGGCGTGTCGTCGTCCTCGGACATCCAGGCCCGCTTGAGCCCCTGGTGGATGGCGCTCATCGCGCGGGCCGACGCGTCCGGCGAGATCGCGTCGTCCTCGCCCCCGCCTGCGGGTTCGTCCTCGGCCTGCGAGGCCTCCCTGCGCAACTGCTGCGCCAGGCTGGCCCCTCTGACGCGGTGCGGCAGTACCGAGGGGGTCGTCAGGGGACGGGAGGCGTCCGGCACGCCGTCCGCGGCGGCGGGAGGGGCCGGCGCCGTCGGTGCCCCGGCCGGTCCCGAGGGATCCGCGGCGGCCACGGGCCGCTCCTGGCGCGGCACCGCGCCGCGCCGTGCGGGTGCACCGGCGGCCGGCGGCGCGGAGGGGGGCTGGGGCGTGTACGGGTCCGGGACCGTGTACGGGTCCGCGGGCAGGTACGAGGCGGGGGGCGCGGAAGGGGCCGGCGGAGCAGGCTGCCCGGCCGGGGGACGGGCCCCGGCCGGGGCGTGGCCCGGCATCGCGCCGGGCGGGTCCGCGGGCGTAGCCGCGGGAGGGCCGAAGTCCGGTGCCGGCGCGGGATGTTCCGCTGCGGCGGGGGGCAACAGGCCCGCACCTCCGTACTCGGGAAAGCCGTTGTGGTCGGGGAGCGGCGCGTGGACGAGCACCTCGTCGGCCCCGGCCGGGCCGAGTGGGCCCGCCCCGGTCAGGATCTCCCGGCCGGTGCCGGTCTCCTGGCCGCCGCTCGTCAACCGGGCGTCGGCAGGGCTCTCCACGGCCCGCCCCGCGGCGACGGCCGCCGACTGCAACTGGTCGACGACCGGGGAGGCCACGTCCTCCAGCAGCGCGGCGGGCAGCATCACCAGGGCGAGCGTGCCGCCGTAGTCGGACTCGCGCAGCACCACCTTGATGCCGTGCCGCTCGGCCAGCCGGGCCACCACGAAGTGTCCCAGGCGGGGGTCCTCGCCGAACACCGTCATGTCCACCCGGGGCGGCCGGGCGAGCAGTTCGTTGGCGCGCTCCAGCAGCTGTGCGGGCATGCCGAGCCCCTGGTCCTCGACGTGCACGGCCAGACCCTTGGCCACCCGGGTCGTGCCGACCGTGACCTCGGTGTCCGGCGGGGAGAAACTGGTGCCGTTCTCGATGAGTTCGGCCAGCAGGTGCGTGACGTCGGCGACCGCCCGGCCGGCCAGCGCCACCCGCCGGTCCGCCGGTGTGTTGCGCACCCTGACCCGGGTGTAGTGCTCCGTCTCCGCCACCGCGCCGCGCATCACGTCGGTGATCGCCACCGGCCTGGACATGCGGCGGCTCGGCGGGGCACCGCTGAGGATCATCAGGTTCTCCGCGTGCCGCCGCACCCGGGTGGCCAGGTGGTCGATGCGGAAGATGTCCTTGAGCAGGTCCGAGTCCTCGTGCTTGCGCTCCAGGTCGTCGAGGAGCGCGATCAGCCGGTGGATCAGCACCTGGGCGCGCCGGATGAGCTGGCCGACGACCTTGTCCGAGCCCTCCCGGCCCTGCGACTGGCGCAGCACGGAGTCCGCGGCGACCCGCGCCAGCTGGTCGACCGCCGAGGACAGCCGGCCGACCTCGTCGCCCGCCTGCTGCCGCTGCGGTGCGAGGGCGGCCGGATCGACGCGTTCGCCCTTCTCCAGCCGGGCCAGCAGTTCGGGAAGCCGGAACGCCGCCAGCTGCTCGGTGCCCGACCGCAGCGCGGCCAGCTCCTCGGACAGCCGCTCGAACTCGGCGAGCCGCCCGAGCGCCGAACGCCGGGTGCGCAGGGCCAGGACGGCCGCGGCGGCCACGGCGGCCAGGGTGGCCGCACTGCCGAGCAGCGTGACCAGCAGCAACTCATCGGCCCGGTCGGTGGCATGCGAGGACAGCGCGCCCAGGGATGCGGTGGACAGGGCCTGGAACTGGCCGACGACGCCTTCGGCGGCGGCCGGCCACGCGGTGGCGCCCTGCGGCAGCGCGGTGCCCTGACCGCCACTGACGGCCCGCTCGACCGAACCCACCGTGCGCCACTGGGCCCCGGAGGTGATCCGATCGTAGGCGGCGGCCGTGCCACCGGGCAGGTCCGTGGCGGTCAGTCCCTCCCGGGCGGCCTCCTGGACGGCGGCGTACCGACCGAACCCGGCGCGGTCGGCGGCCGGTATGCGCTGCCCGGGCAGGGCCCCGGAGAGCAGGGCGTCCTCACGCGAGAGCAGCTCGGTGATCCGGGTCACCGCCACCGTCGCGGAGCCGGCGCGCGCCGACCCCGCGTCGTCGCCGCGCACGGCCGCGCCGAGCAGGGCCAGTCCCTGCGTGGCGGCGTCGGTGAAGTACGCGAAGGCGTCCGCGGCGGACAGCTTGCGCACGTCGATCGCCGCCCGGCGCTCCGTCAGCGACTTCAGCGCGCCCTCGTAGGCCCCCGCCCGGCGCCGCAGTGCCGCCGTGTCCGCGGCCGAGACGTGCCGCCCGTACTCGGCGAGGGCGGTGTCGGTCCTGGCGCGGGCCGTGTCGAGCCGGGCGCGGGTGGCGTCCGTGCGGCTCGCCTGCCACACGGCGGTGAGTCGGCGCTCGTCCTGCAGCCGCGCGAGCAGTTCCTGCGCGGGCCGGGCGAGGGAGGAGACGCGGTCGGCGTCGGTGTGCAACCCGACCTGGTCGCCCACCAGCCCGGTGGCCGTGTACCCCCACAGGCCGCTGACGCAGACCGCGGGGATGACGAAGGGGAGGACGAACGAGGATCGCAGTGATCTCGGGGTACCGGCGCGGTGACGTGTCCGCCGGTCGCGGGTGCCTGGCATCTGATTCCTCGTACTGCAACGGTTCAGCGGCGCGGGTAGGGGAACGCGACGTCCGACGTCCCCGCCCTGTGGCCCGGTGGCTCACCGTGATCGAAGTCGCGCGAGCTGCACCGTATCAGGATCATCGCGCAGCGTCATGTGTGGTCCACGGCAACTGGCCAGCGCTGTCACACCAGTTGGGGCACCGCCGGTCAGCCCCGGGGCCGGTCGCGGGCGGGCGGTTCGGGTGCGGCCGCACAGGGGTCACAGGAGCGCCAGCAGCCGCGGTGTGTACAGCGCCCCGGCCGAGGCGATGCCGGCGACCATGTCGAGGTAGATCGCGGTCAGTTCGGGGTCCGACTGCACGGCCCGCAGCAGGGAGAGCCGCTGCTCGTGCGGGTCGAGCCGGGCGACGCCGAGCGTGGCCTCGTACCCGGGGGCCAGCTGCGCCGCGCAGTCCCCGGCGTAGCGGTCCAGTGCGGCGTCGAGCCGGAGCGGATCGCCCTCCAGCGTGCCCGACACCGCCTCCACGAGACGCTCGACCTGCCGGAAGGCGTCACTGATGCCGCGGGCCGTGATGGAGTCCTTGTGGTGGGCGGCGTCTCCGACGAGGACCCAGCCGGGCCCGGCCGCCCGCCGGAAGAAGTTCTGCTGGTCGCCGCTGCCGTGCAGCCGCTCCACCGGCTCCCGGCCGGCCAGCCGTTCGTGCAGCGCGGGCGCGGTGGCGCGGATCTGCTCCCGGTAGGCGCTGTACGCGTCCGCGCGGACCTCCTCGAACCGGGACTGCGGGAAGTAGGCGAGGACGAGGGTCGCCGCGTCGTGGGTGGGCACCGCGGCCACCCAGCCGCCCGGCCGCTCGAACAGCTCCAGGTCGGCGGGGACGTCCGGCCAGTAGGTGTAGTAGGCGCAGGACAGCCGGGTGTCCCGCACGGTGTACGGGGCCGCCACCAGCCGGGCCACGGTGGAGCGCATCCCGTCCGCGCCGATCACCAGGCGGGCCCGCTCGGTGAAGTCCCGGCCGCCACGGCTGCCCTCGACACCGACGACCCGGCCCAGACCGTCGCGCAGCAGACCCGTCACCCGGCAGCGGTCGCGGAACTCGGCGCCGGCCGCGCAGGCCGCGTCGACCAGGATCGCGTCGAGCACGTGGCGGCGCGGGGCGAACCCGGCGCGCTGGCCGTCCACTCCCCGGGCCCGGCCCTCGATGTGGACGTCGGCGACTTCGTAGACCGTGCGGTCCAGCGGCGGGCAGCCCGAGGCACGGACCCGGTCGAGCACGTCCCAGCGGGCGAGGGCGGCCACGCCGGGCTGGTGGACGAGGTGCGTGGACAGGGTGTCGGTGCCGTACGCCGCCTTGTCGAGCAGGAGGACGCGGTAGCCCGCGCGGGCCAGCAGCAGGGCGGCGGGGGCGCCGGCGCAGCGCGCTCCCACCACGATGGCGTCGTACATGCGGATGCCTCACAACGGGCGTCGGGGACGGGGGAACAAGGGGGAAGGGGCCCCGGTCAGCGGGAGCGGTCGAGTTCGCCGCGCACGGCGCGGCGGTCGATCTTGCCGTTCGGGTTGAGCGGCAGCTGGTCGAGGACGGTGATCCGGCTGGGCATCATGTACGGCGGCAGGCGCTCGCCCAGCGCCGCGTACAACCGGTCGGGGACGCAGCCGGGGCCGCTGACCGCCGCCCGCAGTTCCGGTTCGCCGTCGGCGGCGGGCAGGGTGACCACGATCGCGTCGCGCACCGCGGGCTGGGCGCGCAGCGCGGCCTCGACCTCGCCGAGTTCGATGCGGTGCCCGCGGATCTTGACCTGGTGGTCGGTCCGTCCGAGGTGGACGAGCACGCCGTCCCGCAGGGTGACGCGGTCGCCCGTGCGGTACCAGTGCCCGGGACCGGGCGGCGATCCCCCGGCCGGCCGCAGGTCCTCGGTGAGGAAGCGGCCCGCGTCGTGGCGCGGGTCCAGGTAGCCGGCGAAGCGGAGCGGGCCGCGCACGCACAGCTCGCCGGTCCGGCCGGGCCTGCCGTCCTCGTCGAGCAGCAGGAGGTCCACGTCGGGGTGGCCGGTCCCGATCGGGGCGGTGCCGTTGGGGGTGTCCGGCCAGTCGGCCGTCTCGTCGGGGAACCGGTAGGCGGTGCACGAGATGGTCAGCTCGGTGGGCCCGTAGAGGACTTCGAGGCGGCCGGCCGGGGCGGCGGCGCGCCACTCGCGGGCGGCTTGCAGCGACAGCGGCTCGCCGCCGAAGACGCTCCACCGCAGCGTCGGCATGCTGCCCGGGACCAGGGCGCCCAGGCGGGCGGCGAAGGTGATCAGCGACGGCACCGAGAACCAGTGGGTCAGACGCAGGCTGTTGACGGTCTTCACCGGGTTGAGGAGCTGACCGCGCGACGGTACGACGAGGGTGCCGCCGCCCGCCCAGGCGACGAACAGGTCGTGCACGGAGCCGTCGAAGGTCAGCTCGAAGCTCTGCGAGAGCCGGCTGCCCGGGCCGATGCCGTACCGGCCGGCCACCCGCTCCAGATAGGCGCAGATGTTGCGGTGCCGCACGGGCACACCCTTGGGCGCGCCGGTGGAGCCGGAGGTGAAGATGACGTACGCGAGGTCCTCGGGGCCCGCCTGCCGGAAGGGGGCGTCGAGGCGGGCCGGGTCCGGGTCGGCTTGGTCCGGGCTGGTCGGGGCCGTGACGGCCGGGTCCGTGTCGGCCGGGTCCGGGCTGGTCGGGTCCGCGTCGGCCGGGTCCGTGTCGGCCGGGTCCGCGGGCTGCGTGTCGCCCGGGGCGGCGACGTGGACCGGTGCGCCGAGGCCTGCGGCGGCGGGTGCGTCGTCGGGCCCGGTCAGGACCAGGTCCAGGCCGGCCGCGGCGGCGACGGCGGCGGTGCGGGCGGCCGGGTGCTCGGGGTTGAGCGGTACGACGGCGGCGCCGGACCGCAGAATGGCCAGGTACCCGGCGTAGGCGGTCACCGAGCGGGTCGCGAGCAGGCCGACGCGCCGTGGCGGGGTGCCGCCGGCCGCCGTGACCAGCCGGGCGGCGAGGCGTTCGGCGGCCTCGCGCAGCTCCCGGTAGGTCAGGCGGGCCCCGGCGACCTCCAGGGCGGGCGCGTCGGGATGTGCGGCGGCCGTGCGGGCGAACCAGTCGTAGAGGGTGGGCGCGGGGGTCACCGGCCGGCCGCCTCGAGCGTCAGCGTCCACTGCCGCAGCTCACCGACCGTGCGCAGCCCACCGAGTTCCTCGGGGTCGATCTCATGCCCGCACCGCTGGGCCAGTTCCACGACGATCCGCAGCTTGGCCAGCGAGTCGATGCCGATGTCGGTGAGGGTGGAGGCGTCGTCGAAACCGGTGCGGGCGTGCTCGCGCAGCACCCGGTCCGCGAGGTCCCCGGCGCCGGGCCCGTCCTGCGGTGCGTGGTCCTCGTGGCGCGCCTCGCCCGCCCGGTACCGCCGGGTCTGCCAGGGGTAGGCGGGCAGCGGTACGCAGCGTCCCGGAGCGCCGGACATCGTTGCCGTGTCCAGGTCGCCGCCCGCGGCATAGCGGTCGGCGGCGGCCGTCAGCGGGTGGTCCGCGGCCGGTGCCGCCACCGGGGTGCCGGTGAGTGCCGCGGCCAGTTCCTCGTGGGTGCGGCCGGTGACGGCGAGGCGGTGCGCGTGGTGGCGGCGCCGGGTGGCCGCGCTGTGGCAGATGTCGCGCAGCGCGTACGAGGCGCCGGCGCCGCCCGGTCGCAGGTAGCGCGCGTACGCCGCGGTCAGCGCCCTGAGCGCGTCGGCGCTGTGGGCGGACAGGGCGAGGAGGTGGGGGGTCCCGTCCGGCTCGGGGGCGGCGGGCGGCAGCTCTCGCGGGCCGGCCTGGGCGAGGACGACGTGGGCGTTGAGGGCCGAGGAGCCCTGGCCGCCGACTCCGGCGACGGCGGGCCGGCCGTGGACGGGTAGGTCCTGCAGCTTGTCGGGCAGGCTCAGTGGCAGCGCGTCCCAGTCGACGCCCGGATGCGGGGTGTCGAGGTGGAGGGTCGCCGGTATCTGGCCGTGCTCCAGGCACAGGACCGTCTTGATGAGGCCGGCCAGTCCCCCTGCGGCCTCCGCGTGACCGATGTTGGTCTTGACCGAGCCGACCAGCAGCGGCCGGCCGGCGGGCCGCCCGGCGCCGAGCACCTCGCCGAGCGCCCGCAGTTCCAGCGGGTCCAGGGCGGGGGAGCCCGCGCCGTGGGCCTCGACGTAGTCGACGTCGGCGGGATCGACGCCCGCGTCCTCGTACGCCCAGCGCAGCACGTCCAACTGTCCCTGGAGGGAGGGGTTGAGCACCGAGTCGCTGGTGCGGCCGTCGTTGCCGACGGCGCTTCCCCGGATGACGGCGCGGACCCGGTCGCCGTCGGCCAGCGCGTCGGTGAGCCGCTTGAGGACGACGACGGCCACCGCGTCGCTGGGCGAGTAGCCGTCCGCGCCCGCGTCGCCGAACTTGCAGCGCCCGTCCCCGGCCATCGCGCCCGCGTGGGAGAGGACGAGGCCCTCGTCCGGGCGGAGCGGCACGTTCACGCCGGCCGCCAGGGCCAGCGGGGTCTCCCCGGAGCGCAGGCTCTGCACGGCCTGGTGGACGGCCACGAGCGAGGAGGAGCAGGCGGTGTCCACCACGACGCTGGGGCCGCGGAGGTCGAGGAAGTGGGACAGCCGGGCCGGCAGCAGGGACCGGAAGTTGTGGAGCTGAGCGGCCGTCACCGACTCGGGGCCGCGGCGCAGGGCGAGTTCCAGGTGGTCGGCGCGGGTGTTGCCGACGAAGACGCCGGAGCGGCTTCCCGCCAGCCGGTCGGGGTTCTGGCCGGCGTCCTCCAGCGCCTCCCAGGCCGTCATCAGCAGCAGCCGCTGCTGCGGGTCGAGTTCGGTGGCCTCGGTGGCCGACATGCCGAAGAACCCGGCGTCGAACTCGGCGACCCCGTCGACGTAGCCGCCGCGCCGGGCGGCTATTCGTCCCCGTCCGGGCTCGGGGGAGTACAGGGCGTCCACGTCGTAGCGATCCGGGGGTGTCTCGCTCGTGGCGTCCACGGCGTCCCGCAGCAGGGCCCACAGCTCGTCGGGCGCGGACGCACCGGGCAGCCGGCAGGCCATGCCGATCACCGCGACCGACCGAGGATCCACGTCGGACCTGTTCATGAGAGAACTCCGTTCATACGTCGCACGGTCCCCGCGCCGCGGCGCAGTGGACCTTGCCCCATCGCAACTTGCCCCATCGCCACTTCTCCCACGCGCACGGCACGTGCCCGGCGGCGCCCCGCGCACCGTCCGGGGGTGTGGACGGCGCGGAGCGGCCGGGGACGGCTGGGCGTGGGGCTCGCGGCGCGTGCGGGCCCGCCGGTACTTGCCGTGTGGGGGGCGGCGCTGTGTTCAGTCAGGCGGGCGACCGCCTCGCTGGGACGGTTCGGTCACCGCGGACGGCGCGGGTCGTGGGGTAAGACCCGCCGCGGGGAGAGGGGCCGGCGGTCTCGACCTTCCCGTGCCTCGGGTACGGACCGGGGACCGCGCACCCGCCTCACCTTCCCAATTCCGAACGAACATTCGAATATCTGTGTCAGATGTCGTACCGGACCGAATGCGCCAGTCTCGACCGCGGGTCCATCGCACGATTGTCAGGCGTGAAATCGTTTCGGAACGACGGGGGTCCAAGAATGACGGGAAGTGATCGCTTGATGTTGAAACATTGAAAAGTCTGGACAGACTCCCCGGATGGCCACCTGACGCCCGCCACCGGGCCCGGCGCCCGCTCCCCGTTCCGTGGCGGGGGGTCGAGAGCCGGACAAGTCCGTTGCTCCGGACAGCCGTTGACGGTGGGACGGCTGAGGCCGGAATGACCTGGAGCGGTGATCCACGGCGGCCGGATCTCTGCTTTGATCTGAACCCATGGAATCCCTGTCACCCGAACAGCACCGTGCCGCAGGCGAGCAGCGGACGAACCGGCTGAGGATTCTCGGCCTCAACACGGTCGAGGCGGAAGCCACGTTCGACCGCATCGCGCGGCTCGCGGCCACGTTCACCCAGGCCCCGCTCGCCATGGTCAACTTCATCAACGACGAGCGCCAGATGTTCCGCGGCATGTACGTGCCCGCGGGTACCCCGGAGGACCCGGTGGACGTCTCGGGCGGCGGCATCCCGTTCGACCTCAGCAACCTCGCCCGCGAGGCGCCCGGCGACTACGGCTTCTGCCCGCACGTGGTCGCCCAGCGCTCCCAGCTCGCCCTCGACGACGTCTTCGACTACCCGCGTTTCAAGGGCAATCCCCTCGTCAACGACCTCGGCGTGCGCTCCTACCTGGGCACGCCGCTGCGCGACAACACGGGCGTCGTCCTCGGCACCGTGTGCGTGGCGGACTTCAAGCCACGCGCCTGGGACCGCCAGCTCAAGCTGGCCATGCAGGAGCTGTCCGAGACCCTGCTGTCCGAGTTCAAGCTGCGCGACAGCCTCCTCGCCCAGCAGCAGGAGCTGTTCGCGGTCTTCGACGGCGCGCCCTTCCCGATCATGCTCACCGAGGGCCCCGACCACCTGCTGCGCTACGCCAACGGCAAGCAGGGGCAGGCCTTCGGCCTGGTCCCCCAGTTCAGCCTGGGCCGGAACGTGCTGCCCGGCCTGGACCGGATCGGCGTCTTCGCCGCGATGGACGAGGCCCTGCGCACCGGCCGGCCCACCACGGTGCCCCGGGCGTCGCTGCGCACCTACGACTCCGCCGCCCCGCAGGACTTCGACTTCCTGTGCACGCCGATCCGAACCTCTCCCAGCGCGCCCTTCAAGGGCGTCCTCACGGTGGCGATGAACACCACCGGGCAGGGCTACGGCGGCGCCGAGTCGCAGGCCTTCGCCGCCAATGTCCAGCAGCGCTTCGAGCAACTGGGCGGCGCCGCACTGTCGGACAGCGTGCCCGGACGGTGAACCGGGGCGGGCAGCCGATGCGACGGGGGTGACGGGCGACCGGGGCGGCCGGGTGACGCGGGAGGCACGGCGGCCGGACGACGGGGTGACGGGGTGACGGCGTCCGCGGCCCGGCCGCCCTCGCCCGCCCGTGGCGAGCTTCGCCTCCCCGGCCCGGATGCCGGTACGCCGCGCGTTCACGCGCGGGGGAAGATGGAGATCGCGAGCGGACACAGGACCGAAGACGAGGAGTGGGTGTCATGCAGCAGGAACGAGCGGGCAAGCCGGCCCGGCCGGAGGAGCTGATCGACGTGGCCCGGCTGGTGACCGCGTACTACGCCCTGCACCCTGATCCGGCCGAACCCGGACAGCGCGTCGCCTTCGGGACCTCCGGGCACCGCGGCTCGTCCCTGGCGGCGGCCTTCAACGAGGACCACATCGCCGCGACCAGCCAGGCCATCTGCGAGTACCGCGCCGGACAGGGCACCGACGGCCCGCTCTTCCTCGGCGCGGACACCCACGCCCTGTCCGAGCCCGCCCGGGTCACCGCGCTGGAGGTGTTCGCGGCCAACGGAGTCACCGTCCTCATCGACGCGGCCGACGGCTACACGCCCACCCCCGCGGTCTCGCACGCCGTCCTCACCCACAACCGCGGGCGGACCTCCGGCCTCGCCGACGGCGTCGTCGTCACCCCCTCGCACAACCCGCCCGCCGACGGCGGCTTCAAGTACAACCCGCCGAGCGGCGGCCCGGCAGGCTCGGACGCCACCTCCTGGATCCAGGACCGCGCCAACGAGATCATCGCCGCCGGCCTGAAGGACGTACGGCGCATCCCGTACACCCGCGCGCTCGCCGCCGACACCACCGCACGCCACGACTTCCTCGGCGCCTACGTGTCCGATCTGCCCGGTGTGCTGGACCTGGACGCGATCCGCGGCGCGGGCGTGCGCATCGGCGCCGACCCGCTGGGCGGCGCGTCGGTCGCCTACTGGGGGCGCATCGCCGAACAGCACCGGCTCGACCTGACCGTGGTCAACCCGCTCACCGACCCCACCTGGCGCTTCATGACGCTGGACTGGGACGGCAAGATCCGCATGGACTGCTCCTCGCCGTACGCCATGGCCTCGCTCATCGAGCAGCGCGACCGGTTCCAGATCGCCACGGGCAACGACGCCGACGCCGACCGGCACGGCATCGTCACCCCGGACGCCGGGCTGATGAACCCCAACCACTACCTCGCCACGGCCATCTCCTACCTGTACGCACACCGGACCGAGTGGCCCGCCGCGGCGGCGGTGGGCAAGACCCTGGTGTCCTCCGGCATGATCGACCGGGTCGCCGCAGACCTGGGCCGGCGGCTCGTCGAAGTCCCGGTCGGCTTCAAGTGGTTCGTGGACGGACTGGTCGACGGCTCGCTCGGCTTCGGCGGCGAGGAGTCCGCCGGAGCCTCGTTCCTGCGCCGGGACGGCTCGGTGTGGACCACCGACAAGGACGGCATCATCCTGGCCCTGCTCGCCTCCGAGATCACGGCCGTCACCGGCAAGACGCCCTCCCAGCACTACGCGGCCCTCACCGAGCGCTTCGGCGAGCCCGCCTACGCCCGCATCGACGCGCCCGCCTCCCGCGACGAGAAGGCCCGCCTCGCCAAGCTGTCCCCGGCCCAGGTCACCGCCGACACCCTCGCCGGGGAGCAGGTCACCGCCGTGCTCACCGAGGCGCCCGGCAACGGCGCCTCCATCGGCGGCATCAAGGTGGCCACCGAGAACGCCTGGTTCGCGGCCCGCCCCTCCGGCACCGAGGACGTCTACAAGATCTACGCGGAGTCCTTCCGCGGCCCCGACCACCTCAGCCAGGTGCAGGAAGAGGCCAAGCAGGTGGTCCTGGCGGCGCTCGGCGGCTGAACCGGGGCGCCGGCCCCGCCGGGCTCCCCTCCCCGCCCCGAGCGGCTTCGCTCCGCCGTGCCCGGTCCCGGCCGGCGCCCCCGCGCCGGCCGGGGCGCCGGCCGCGGCCGGTGACCCGCTGTGGCAATCTACAGTGCTGTAGAAGATCAGCACGGGTCCCGCGGGCACCCACGCGTGAAGGGGCAAGGGCGCCACATGCCGCAGCAGCACCCCCGGGAGTCCGGCAGTCCACCAGGCGCGACCGCCACCCGCGCGGTACTGGCGCACCGCTGCCGCGCCGTCACCGAGGCCCGCTGGTTCGCCCTCGCGGTCTTCGCCGTGATCCTCGTCAACGCCGCACTGCTGGGCGTGGAGACCTATCCCGGACTCGTCGACCGGTGGCACGACTGGTTACGGCCGGCCGAACACGCCTGCCTGGCCGTGTTCACCGTCGAGATCGTGCTGCGCCTGGCCGCGCACGCCGACCGCCCGCGGGGCTTTTTCAAGGACCCGTGGAACCTCTTCGACCTCGCCGTGGTGCTGTGCGCCTATCTGCCGCTCGTCCGGGAGAACGCCACCGTGCTGCGGTTGCTGCGCCTGGCGCGCGTGCTGCGCACGGCCCGCTTCCTGCCCCAGCTGCGCATCGTGCTGGTGGCGGTGGCCCGCAGCCTGCCCGGCACCCTGAGCTTCCTGCTCGTCGGCGGGCTCCTGCTGTACCTGTACGCGATGGTCGGCTGGGTGTTCTTCGGCCGCGCAGACCCCCAGCACTACGGCTCCATCGGCCGCGCCGTGCTGACCCTCTTCCTGCTGATGACCCTGGACGGCATCGGCGACGCGGTGCACAGCGGCCTCGAAGTGTCCCGCTGGAGCCTGCTCTACTACTCCTCCTACGTCCTGCTGGCCTCGTTCGTGCTGGTCAACGTCCTCATCGGGGTGGTCCTCACCTCCCTCGACGAAGCGCGCGAGACGGAGCGGACCGCGCCCGCCGGGCCCCTTGCGCCACCGCCGGACGAGGACCGCCGGGACCTGCTCGAACGGATCAGGGCGGTCCGCCACGCCCTGGACGACCTGGAACAGGGCCTTACTCAGCCCGCCGCGCCGCCCGCCGGTGGCGGCCGTCGCACCCGTCCCGCGCCTCCCGCCCCATCCGTACCAGACTTTGACCGTTCGTTTTCTTGAACGATTCGTGTTTGCGGCGGTAGGTTCGGCGCCATGACGGCAGCCCGGCCCCCGACGACCGCCGAGGAGCTGCGCGGTGCGGGCCTGCGGGTGACGGCCGCCCGCGTAGCCCTCCTGGAGACCGTCCGCGCCGGCGACCACCTCGGCGTGGAGGCCATCGCGGCACAGGTGCGCGCCCGGCTGGGCCACATCTCCCTCCAGGCCGTGTACGAGGCCCTGCACGCACTCACCGCCGCGGGCCTCCTGCGGCGGATCGAACCGGCGGGCAGCCCCGCCCGGTTCGAGGGGCGCGTCGGGGACAACCACCACCACGTCGTGTGCCGGTCGTGCGGTGCCGTCGCCGACGTGGACTGCGCGACCGGCGAGGCACCCTGCCTGACCGCGTCCGCCGACCACGGCTTCTCCATCGAGGAGGCCGAGGTCACCTACTGGGGCCTGTGCCCCGGCTGTTCCACCGTCCGCAGCACGTGAGCACCGTGATCCGCCCAGTCCGGAAGGATTCCCATGTCCGAGAACCACGAGGCCATCGTCACCGATCCGAAGACTGAGGAGGCGGGCGGCGGCTGCCCGGTCGCGCACGGACGCGCACCGCACCCCACGCAGGGCGGCGGAAACCGCCAGTGGTGGCCGGAGCGGCTGAACCTCAAGATCCTCGCCAAGAACCCCGCGGTGGCCAACCCCTTCGGCGCGGACTTCGACTACGCCGAGGCGTTCCGGAGCCTCGACCTGCCGGCCGTGAAGCGGGACATCGCCGAGGTGCTGACCACCTCCCAGGACTGGTGGCCCGCCGACTTCGGGCACTACGGCCCGCTCGTCATCCGGATGGCCTGGCACAGCGCGGGCACGTACCGCATCAGTGACGGCCGCGGCGGCGCGGGCGCCGGACAGCAGCGCTTCGCCCCGCTCAACAGCTGGCCGGACAACGCCAACCTCGACAAGGCCCGCCGCCTGCTGTGGCCGGTCAAGAAGAAGTACGGCCGCAACCTGTCCTGGGCCGACCTGCTGATCCTCGCCGGGAACGTCGCCCTGGAGTCCATGGGCTTCACGACCTTCGGCTACGCGGGCGGGCGCGAGGACGTCTGGGAGGCCGAGGAGGACGTCTACTGGGGTCCCGAGACCAACTGGCTCGGCGACGAGCGCTACACCGGCGACCGCGAGCTGGAGAACCCGCTCGGCGCGGTCCAGATGGGCCTCATCTACGTCAACCCCGAGGGCCCCAACGGCAACCCCGACCCGATCGCCGCGGCCCGCGACATCCGTGAGACGTTCCGCCGCATGGCGATGAACGACGAGGAGACCGTCGCCCTCATCGCGGGCGGCCACACCTTCGGCAAGACCCACGGCGCGGGCCCGGCGGACAACGTCGGCCCCGACCCCGAGGCCGCCGGCCTGGAGCAGCAGGGCCTGGGCTGGAAGAACACCTTCGGTACCGGCAAGGGCGGCGACACCATCACCAGCGGTCTGGAGGTGACCTGGACGCCGACCCCCACCCAGTGGGACAACTCCTTCTTCGAGATCCTCTTCGGCTACGAGTGGGAACTGTTCAAGTCCCCCGCCGGCGCGAACCAGTGGCGGCCCAAGGACGGCGCGGGCGCCGGTACGGTCCCCGACGCGCACGACCCGTCCAAGCGGCACCAGCCGACGATGCTCACCACCGACCTCTCGCTCCGCTTCGACCCGGTCTACGAGCCGATCTCGCGGCGCTTCCTGGAGAACCCCGGCGAGTTCGCGGACGCGTTCGCGCGGGCGTGGTTCAAGCTGACCCACCGCGACATGGGCCCGGTCTCCCGCTACCTCGGCCCCGAGGTCCCCACCGAGACCCTGCTGTGGCAGGACCCGCTGCCGGAGCGGACGTACGACCTCCTCGACGCCGAGGACGTCGCCGTCCTCAAGGAGAAGATCCTCGCCACCGACCTCTCGGTGGCCGAACTGGTCTCCACCGCATGGGCGTCGGCCTCCTCCTTCCGCGGCAGCGACAAGCGCGGCGGCGCCGACGGCGCCCGTGTCCGCCTGGAGCCCCAGCGCGGCTGGGAGGTCAACGACCCCGACCGGCTCGCGGCCGTCCTGCGCACCCTGGAGGGCGTCCGGGAGTCCTTCAACGCCGGGCTCAGCGGCGGCAAGGGCGTCTCCCTCGCCGACCTGATCGTCCTCGCGGGCGGGGTGGGCGTCGAACGGGCCGCCAAGGAGGCCGGGTTCGAGATCGAGGTGCCCTTCACGCCGGGCCGCGTGGACGCCTCGCAGGAGCAGACGGACGTAGAATCGTTCTCCGCGCTGGAACCGGCCGCCGACGGTTTCCGCAACTACCTGGGCAAGGGCAACCGGCTCCCGGCCGAGTTCCTGCTGCTGGACCGGGCCAACCTGCTGACGCTCAGCGCGCCCGAGATGACCGTCCTGGTGGGCGGCCTGCGCGTGCTGGGGGCCAACCACCAGCAGTCGCAGCTCGGCGTGCTCACCACGACGCCCGGCGTGCTCACCAACGACTTCTTCGTCAACCTGCTCGACCTCGGCACACAGTGGCGGGCGACCTCCGCCGACGCGACCACCTTCGAGGGCTTCGACCCGGCCACCGGCGAGGTCAAGTGGGCGGGGAGCCGGGCCGACCTGGTCTTCGGCTCCAACTCCGAGCTGCGCGCCGTCGCCGAGGTCTACGCCGGCGACGACGCCAAGGAGAAGTTCGTGACGGACTTCGTCGCGGCCTGGACCAAGGTCATGGACCTCGACCGGTTCGACCTGGCCTGATCTGACCGCCAGGACTCCGGGCGCCGCCGCCCCGCTCAGGCCTTGAC